>NZ_JACD01000101.1:0-65769 GCF_000517825.1 Prevotella sp. ICM33 | reverse complement strand
GCTTTTTCACTACATCCCCAATGGTTCTATCATTCCATGAGAAGCAGCTATGTGCTGTTTCCATTCTGTAAGTAGCGGAGTAGCCAGAAACGATGATACATCCAAAGTCACTTCATATAATGTAGCCGCAAATAGAGGACACTGCGCTTGTGCATCATTAGGATTAACCCCTTTTTCGAGTAATAACTTCATGTAGTTCATGCCATAATCATCATAACATGAAATTTCTAAAGGAAGACGAGGCTCTATTACATCGGGTGTACTTGTCAATGAAGAAACCGTATTAGGGTCTGCTTCATTTTCTAAAAGAAATTTAGTTATACCATAGCTATGCTCCCATACGGCATAAAGCAGATAGGACATGCAATGTTTACCCTTATGTATTTTATTTCCATATAGTCTTTACAATACCTTCTTGTCAATGATTCTAATCTAAACTTAAATTATCGAATGAACATATTTTGATTATAAAAGTATTCCTTTATTTTTTTATCAATATTTTTTTTATTATACCACATACCAAAATCGATAACAAACAGACACATCCAGAGGTAAAAACAAATAACTCCTACATTTCCTAACCATGTAAGGGGAGTACGTATAAACGCTGCAACAAGTGGAGATGCTATCTCTTTCCCATTTACTACCAGACCTTCTGTATAGATAACTTCATCTGATTCAAAAGAATGGCCTTCTCCAGGGAAAAAACGGTCACTCTTTATATAATTACCATTTTTATCGTTATCAATAAAGAAACTTATAGTATCTCCTTTGTGGATTATGTAGTCGTCAAGTTTATATTTAGGAGGAAATAAAAAGAAGGGATAAAAATTTTCATATCCTTGCCAATAGGTATGACTGGTATCACCTTCCAAAGTGAAATTTGCCTCCCAACTACTATGAGACTTCTGTAGTATATGTATTCTATTAACAATACCTGTTCTATGCGGCAAATCATCCTTTACCGTGAGGAAACCTATCAGATAGAAGGGTATCAAGAAAAAAAGAGTAGCTGCCATAAAATATATTCTGGCTGGAATACCCCAAAACTCTAATAGCGAATCAATCTTAAATTTATACTTCAAATTCATAAAGACATACTTTATTATAAATACACTTACTTCTTTATCAATTCAATCTTACATGCAACGTCAGAGACTATCGGTTCTAACAGTTCACTTATGGTTAGTTCAATAGAGTTTGGCCATTGAACTTTATTATCTCTTTCAACTGAGCAGAATAAATCATATTTATATTCTCCCATCTGTCTCTTTAAGAATGGGAAGTTTTTTATAAATTCTGACTTAATATCAGAATCTTCTCTACTACGTTTATTTTTTAAGGTTAGTAAAGTTGCTGGTGTATCACTAAAGTGAACAATATCATCTAATACAATAGAAACTTTCTTCTCAATTTGAGGGAATAAAAGTGAGGAAGTATTATAAAGGAAAGTCTTGTTGCCTTCTTTTTTTATTCCATCAAAAGGTATCAAACTCATTCCAAGAGCTTTATAAAATATCGTTTTATTAAGTTCTGCAGCAAAAGATTGCGAACCATGAGCATATAACTGATTTCCATCTGATATTATTTTGGAAATCTCTACTGATGAGTTTCTTATATCTGTTTTAATTCTTTCCCATTTTTCGTGTAGTTCTGTAAAATTTAATACATCCTTCAACTTACCACATAAATCCATTGATATAAGTAGGTGGGATTGAATATCATTAACTTTATCAAGTAACTCAAGGGATTTCTGCTCTAAAAATTCTAAACCGTAGGTGTTGGTCTGGTTTAGTATTTTAATGTCAAGTAAATAATGATTATCTACAATCTCAGAGCATACAATACTCATTTCTTTCTTTGAACTTACCTCAAATAGGGGTCTACCAGAAATCGTATACTTAGAAGTCGTTTCAACTTTATATTTCCTAATAATGTTATCAAGGAATATTTCTGCATTAATAAAGTTATTCTTATTGTCCATCATATATTTTACGTGTAACTATTCAACAATGACAGGGGATATACAGTGTATGGCAATTTATCCGTTTAATCTCAGAATACTGCTGATTGATTGTTTCACGCATCAACCGCATATCTTCCGTTATACCTTGTAATACTTTTGATATGTCTGTAACCTGCTCTTTCATAGGTATAAAGGTAAAAAGAAAATCTGAAATATGCAAGAAAAATAAGCATCTTTATAGCCTTTATACGAAGATTTTATAGGAGAGAATACAGACTGATCGATACCGCTGAATAGTTACAAAATAGATAAAACTATAAAGGGTAGAACTATAATGATGCCGCTTATAATTATGAGTAATAGCGTTATATATTTATTTTCTTTACGCTTAATCCTAAGGTACGAAAAACTGAGGGGAATTAAACTTGTGACCAGACATTCTAATAATAACATTATTACGATATAATGATAAAATATAAGAGCAATACCAGTCCAGAATAACAAGAAGATTAAAGGTATAATCGTATGCGTAATACTGAAGCATGTCACCTTCCCTTCTTCTGAATATTTCGATAATTCAAGATGTAAATAACTGCCTCCCAATAACATACATGAAATACCAGAGGCTATATTAAAACCTATGTTATTAAATGAATGATTCCACGAAATTATAACAAATGTAAAAGTTATTACATGTAATGCTATAACCCAAATAATATTCTTATCCGTTTTCATTATTAATATGTTTGATACCATTGGCAAAGGTGTTCAATTCATTAATAAATAATTTGAACTCTTCCTCTGCTGAATTTATCTGAGGGTTGCACCAATAGAAAGATTCTCCATCATTACCCATCTTAAAATACTCTATTCCTGTTTCTAATAAATTTTCCCACATGTTCGAAATAATAGATATCTTACTTCTTGAGAAAGTTCCTATAATAATCAAAAGATGTCCCAAATAGAAGCTTTCATCTTCAACTATCATAGAAATTACCTTTTTGCTTAGATTTAAATTCTTAGTATAAATTACTTTTCTTGAGTTAATAGTATGATATTCGCTTTCTGGGTCTATATCATAGAGAATTGATGTCTTCGTTGGCTTCATCTCAAAAAGGAAAACAGATTTTCCTTGCACTTGCCGGAAAATAAAATCAGAAATATACTTAAACTTTGAATCTAAAGTTACAGTATCAAGTTCATTAATAAAATTTAGGTTCAAAATTTGATATCTATTATATTCTAACATAGCTTACTTTTTAATTAAATGATTTACTCCTCCTTTTCCCAACCACTATTCTCTAAAAGAATATAAGCTTTCGACCGAATAAATTATATTGATAAGTTGTTTTTTTGCCGTTTGAACATTAAATGGTTTCATGGTTGTAATCCTTTGTTTTCGTGTATCTCTTCACCATTAGATGTAAAGTTACAATGTTGTAAAGCCAAATCAAATTATTTTATTAGCCTTTAACGAAGCACCTTGAACGACAATTGAACTACCTATTTTTATATTAGCTTTAGATACCATTGATTAGATTTTACAACTATTATATCCTTTTTATGTGAAAACGCCAATATGGCTATCCGAAAACGATAAAAATTGACACTCCACAAACTGCTTTTCCCAAAGTCAATAATTAAAGGATCCCTTCGATTAGTAAAAGTTATTTTTACATATAGCCCCCAAATTGGTGTTGAACAAAAAAATATGTGCGATATATCCTCCCATGGAATCTTTATATTTCCTTCCTTTTCTGTAATTAGTAAGCCTAACTCATTTATGACTATTTTTCTTTTGCGAGTTTTTATTAATCCATAAACAAGAATGATGATTATAAATACTGAAATCCAAAGTATTATTTTCATATTGCTTTGGTGATTATTCATAATATCATCTACTGATAATGCAAATGGTATTAGCATTATCAGTAACAATGAAAAAAAGGTAGGATATGTATATATATTAAAATCTTTTGCCATTAGAAGTAAACCTTTTATAAGTTGTATAACCATAAGAAACCTTGAAGGTGTCATCTTATCTTTTTCAAAGGGGTACTATGAGTCGGTTTTATTTTTAAATTCATAAGGTCACATTTTGTATTATACAAGTCCTACTTAAGAAATATCTTCTATTTTAACATTGCAATTATAAAACAGTAAATCCACATATTGACCATCTAATGTATTCACCGTTAAAAACAATTTTTTATCTGCAATATGCATATCTAAAATCATACTTATAATTCCAATATGATCTTCTAAATCTTTATATCGGTTATCCACTGATAATTTACTTTTTGCATACTCCCATTTCTCAATAATAAGTTGGCATTTCTTCTCTACGAACCTCCCATTATCATAATAAGCCGCAAAATAAACTACAATTTTATGACCATCAATGTCATAATAAACCCCAGTCGTAATCTCATCATCAAATGAGAATAACAAGTTCTTTTTCATATAAAATTTATTTTATTAATGGTTTGTTTATAGACGGTCTACTTTTTAAGAATACAATATTAATAGTATCAGACACATGTAAACGTGATGTTTCTGACACAAAACCGATATAAGCTTGATTTTCATATAAGAATCTATAGCGCAGCACTGGATCGGAAGTCTTTCCTGTTAATCTCTCTTCAATAATAGCCTTTGTGTGAATTGTTTCACCATACTTTAATAAAACATCTGTAACTAATGAAAAGTAAAGAGCATAAGATATGCCGCCTACTATTATAAAAACAGCTAAAATATTCTTTATTTTCATTTTAAACGTTGGTTGATGCTTTTTTGAACTGTCTGTAAGAGACGGTATCGGAATTCAGTGGTGAGAATAGGAATAATGTGTGGGTAGGAAATGTATGTTAGGCAGGGACATTATTCCCCTTCTTTGCCGTTCATTACAGCATTGAGGAGAAGTTTTCCTACACCACAACCCGACATCCACTGTGAGGTCTTGTGCCTGCAGACGTCCTTTGTTATGTGTTATGTTGTGGCTATACTTTTCAGGATTAGTCTCTTTTTGGAAGAACAGACAAATCGAGCATAGCAATTTCAAAGGCAAATATACAACTTTATTTTGTAAAAGGGTCTTAAAAACATGGGAAAAGGAGAAAGGATGGAGGGCATTGTGAGTGGTTCACTCATCCGTCTGAACGACATCACCATATCATACGATGCACGCTTAGCCTTACCGTTCGCTTTTATCAGATAGTATATAGCATAGTGTGTCAGAATGCACTGTCTATCAAACCTTTCTCCATTTCCTTGTTGACCTCTATGTTGAATCTCTAATAATAAACATTGCGAATAAGTTCACCTTGATTGTTAAAATACTTCCATGTGCCACATTTTTCACCTTCTGAGTATTGCTCTATATGTTCTACTAAGCCATTATCATAATAGTAGATAGTTGGGCCATCCAACTTGTTGTTCGTATAAGTAACACATTTTTCTATATGCTGTGAAATCTCATTAAAATGGTATCTCTTTCCGTCGTTTACCCAATCATCTTTCTTTATTTTTATATGTGTATCAATAGAATGCATTGTCCCATCATTGTATAAATATATAACTGTACTATCTGTCTTTATAGTGGGGCTAATCGCTATTGAAGGTTTCATATAATAGAAGTGTTTGTTGGCATCAATAATTTCCCATGTACGATCATTCCCAGAACTGGTTCGTTTGGGGATATGTTTTTCTTTACAACCACAGAGGAAAACAATGATAATTAGGCACAGACATTTTATTGTTTTAATTTCTTTTCTTTCCATATCTCACATAGATTGACATGATCAAATATTTTTTTTAAATTACTATTTTGTTCAATTAACTCGGATTTAGTTGCTCTATACAACTTAGTTCCCTGTAAATTAGGGTACTTTTGTATTAAATCATGATGTTCTTTGTCAGTCGATGTGCTATAATCAGAAATCGTTTGTTTAAGCTCAGTAAATGCAGGGAAGAAGACATCTGACTATCTCTATGCCTGGAACTCATATTTATCTCCTAATATTTGCATTTCTTCATGATGCGTTCGCCAGCAGTGTTGGATGTATAACACTCTCCTTACCGTTTGCATGGATAAGGGTGTTCAAATTATCATACTCATGCGTATGCAAACTCCTTCTTAGCGATAGACTTTTTCAACTATGCCGTGAGTTTACTCAGGAGGTTGCTCACCGCATCGTAGGTCATCATTTATTTTTCATTCTTAGGTTCTTCTCAATCACGAATCCTTTTGATAAATTTTAGGCAGCACAAATATAAACAAACTATCGTAAATAAAAAAATAATATCCCATAAAAAAGGCTCTATGAGTAATTTATTGTATGGAAAAGTAGAATCATACTTTGCACTCGTTAAATGGATAAAAATAAAAGGGAAGCCAATATCTATCTTCCCATCAGTAGAAAAAGAAATTATATTGAATAACAATGATAGAATATTTATCAAAGCATATAGGACAATAATCGATACAGCATGCCTCATAATTTCTTATCGGTTTACTTTATTACTACTATTTCTTGAGAATTATGTTAATCTACTCTGGATTAATATCAGTTCTCCATTGCAGTCAGACCGCCTGTTGTAAGGCTCTTCACCTACAGACGTTCACGCTGCTTGTCATATGTATAGGTAGTCTCCGTTCCATTACCGAACTTCATATAGGTCGTATGACCGTCTTTTGCCGTAACCTATTCAGTCAACAATAACGCTTTGACGCCCCTGTTTATTGCTGTCCAAAAGTGTTTTCATGCGGAGTTTGTTGTGGATAGTGCCAAGGTGTCAATAGAAAAGAAAACCTACCATGCCAACTATCGGGCAGCCAATCTATAACATTGTTTGTAACTTAATGAGTTGAGACCTTGAAAAGAGAAGATTGTTGGATGTGTGTTAGGTTGCGAAAAATACGTACATATTCTTGAATAAAAGCCTTAAAAAAAAGGAGAAAAATAAGTATAACACAAGGGTTTGTAACTATCAATAAGTCAGTTTGTTATCAAGGAGCGTTTTAAAAGGTGCTTAATTGGACTTCAAAAGGGCGTTAGTAAGCCTTCTAAAGGGCACCTATTGGAAGCTAATTAGGCATCTTTAAGAAGCCTAAAGAGCATGTATTGATAATTAAGTGTTTGAAACAATTTTACAAATATAGGTGGGTTGGATAAAAAGAAGTTGCTTCCTAAGATAGAATAACAGGCTAAAGTTCTTATCTAATAAGGCACACGGAGACATAGAGAGACAGAGGTAAACGTAATATCATGGGTTCTTCTGGATTTTGGAGTGATAAGGTTTGCTACTTAAGGTTAGGTTTCTGAAGAAATGTCACACGGAGACACGGAGAGGACGGAGGATTATTAAAACAAAGCAATGGAAGTCACGGAGGCACCGTCGGGCATAGAGCGACGGAGCTTGTTAGCCAATTCTATTAGCAATTTATATACAAAGCGTTTATCCCAGAATAGTTATCAAGAATCTGTATGCTACACCTCCGTCGCTCTTTGTGCCGTCGGCACCTCCGTGCCATTGCGTTACCTCCGTCCTCTCCGTGACTCTGTGTGCCTTATAATATAAGACTTTTAGTTTATCACTCCATATTTCGGAAGAACCATATCATGGAGGTATCAACAGTACAAAGAACGGCGATACCGAAAAAAATAAAAGATGTTATGAAACAATACCATAGTAATAAAAACTATACATTTTGTGGCCTGATGACAGATTTAGGTTTAACGAATGAAGCCAATTTATCATACTTTGCGCAATGTATTCCTTAAGAAAAAACTTGCAGTATTGGGATTTTGTTGCTATCTTCGCAGACACGAAAGCCATCAATGGCATCTGAATAAGAATCAAAACATGGGAAGAAATAAGTTCGCAGAAGACGAGATAAAAGAAATAGCAAAGCTACTCCGACTGAAGAATGCGGGTAATCGGGCGAAACAGAAATTGGTTCGTCATGACCTACGTACAATTTATGAATTTAATATCTCTGACTTCAATGAGCCTGGTAAGGCTTTCGGTGAAGAAGAGTTACAGGATGCTATCCAACGAGGAGCTATTCAGATTCTTGATGATGCCACTATCGCTGATATGAAGGCAAAGCGTGCGCGTGATAAGGCGCGTGATGAGGCTGCACGTGAGCAGCAAGCCATTGAAGCGGGAGAGATGACCGACTGGAAAGCTGTTGCAAAGGAATGGGAAGAATGGGAGAACTCGCAAAATAACGGTAACTAATGTGTCCGATTATTTTGTGGCATTCTTTTTGTTAACTTAAAGAAGTAAGTGAAATTCTAATAAGAAGGAATATAAGCTTTTATAGCAGT
The DNA here is from genome assembly GCF_000517825.1 of Prevotella sp. ICM33. Lineage (NCBI taxonomy): Bacteria > Pseudomonadati > Bacteroidota > Bacteroidia > Bacteroidales > Prevotellaceae > Prevotella > Prevotella sp. ICM33. The sequence continues at coordinate 57,471 of NZ_JACD01000101.1, read as the reverse complement.
GAGATAGCTTCATTCTCCAAAGATTATAAAATAATAAAACAATGACATTATATCCGAAACTCATTACAGATGCACTGGAGAAAGTAATTTATCCAGGAACGAAAAAGAATATTATTGAAAGTGAGATGTTGGCAGATACACCCAGCATCAATGGTAATAAAGTAAGTTTCACGCTTATTTTCCCACGTGAGACCGACCCATTCCTCAAGTCTACTATTAAGGCTGCTGAGGCTCAGATTCACTATTCTGTTGGTAAGGAAGTTGAAGTAACCATTACAACAGAGTTTAAGAATGCACCACGCCCAGAGGTGGGTAAGTTGTTGCCTCAGGTGAAGAATGTCATTGCTGTTAGTTCAGGAAAGGGTGGAGTAGGAAAGAGCACCGTCTCAGCTAATCTTGCTATAGCCTTGGCACGCCTTGGTTATAAGGTAGGTTTGCTCGATACCGATATCTTCGGTCCAAGTATGCCAAAGATGTTCGGTGTAGAAGATGCTCGTCCATACGGTGTAGAAAAGGATGGACGCCAGCTTATCGAACCTGTGGAGAAGTATGGTGTGAAGTTGCTTTCTATCGGTTTCTTTGTCAATCCAGACACAGCAACCCTTTGGCGAGGAAGTATGGCAACCTCAGCTCTTAAGCAGCTTATTGCTGATGCTGATTGGGGCGAACTCGATTACTTTATCCTCGATACACCACCAGGAACCAGCGATATTCACCTGACACTTATGCAGACACTTGCTATTACGGGTGCAGTAATCGTGTCAACTCCTCAGAATGTTGCATTGGCAGATGCACGTAAGGGTATTGATATGTATCGTAATGATAAGGTGAATATCCCAATTCTCGGTTTGGTTGAGAATATGGCATGGTTTACTCCAGCTGAACTTCCTGAGAATAAATATTACATTTTTGGAAAAGATGGTTGCAAGAACTTAGCAAAAGAACTTGGATGTCCGCTACTTGCTCAGATTCCAATCGTACAGAGCATTTGCGAAAATGGTGATAACGGAACACCAGCAGCGTCACAGGTTGACACCATTACAGGTCAGTCGTTCCTCAGTCTTGCGCAGAGTGTAGTCACTGTAGTCAATCGTCGCAATAAGGAACAGGCTCCAACAAAGATAGTTGATGTAAAGAACGGGTAAACCGCATTTACGTGTTTATATATAAAAAAATAGAGATATACGTGTTGGCGTATATCTCTATTTTTTGCAATAACAAATATATTATTCACTTTTTTTTATAAAAAGGAGGGCTGTTTACAAATTTATTTTATACTTTTGCACTCGTTATTATGAGTTAATTGACCTAACCTATTATTCATTAATAATCTTTACGTTTATACGTTAAACAACCTGTGTAAATAAAAAATGTTTCTTTATTCATCATTACCTTACTATAATAAGGTGATAGTGGTGTAATGCAGTTGTTCATGCAGCTGTTATTAATAAGTAACAATTAGGAACCTAAAATATAAATATTTAAACCCTGAACCTAATGAGAATGATTCATGAAACAAAGCAGAAGCATCTGTATTTCTCAGTCGCTTTTGCCCTTTCTATTGCGTTAGCTCCAACGAGTGTTTATGCAGTAGGAAATCCCGTAGGCTCACCTGATGCTTCTATGCCTCAGGCTGTGCAACAAAACGGCAATCACAAGGTAACTGGTCGCGTTGTTGACTCTGCTGGTGAGCCACTGATTGGTGCCACTATTATGGTGGAAGGAACCAAGGAAGGTGCTGTAACGGATATTGATGGTAACTTTACTATCAATACCACGTCAAAGGCAAAGTTGGTTATCTCTTATGTTGGCTATACTACCCAGACAATCCTTGTGGGCGACAAAACCACCATCGATGTTACGCTTAAAGAAGTTGCAAACACAATGAACGAGGTTGTTGTGACAGCCTTGGGTATTAAACGTGCTGAGAAAGCTTTGAGTTACAATGTACAGTCAGTAGGCTCAAATGAGTTGACACGTAACAAAGATGCTAACTTTGTGAACTCGTTAAACGGAAAGGTAGCTGGTGTTAGCATTTCTAAGAGTGCCAGTGGTGTAGGTGGTGCTACACGTGTAATCATGCGTGGTGCCAAGTCTATCGAAGGTGATAACAACGTATTGTATGTTATTGATGGTATTCCAATCTTCAATTTCAGTGGTGGACGCGATAGCGGTATCATGGGAGAAGGTCGTGTAAGCAGTGAAGGTATTGCCGACCTTAACCCAGAGGATATCGAGAGCATCAGCGTCTTGGCTGGTCCTTCTGCTGCAGCCCTCTATGGTAGTAATGCTGCTAATGGTGCCATCCTCATTACGACAAAGAAAGGTAAAGAAGGACGCGTAGACATTTCTTTCTCAAGTTCTGCAGACTTTAGCTCACCATTGTTGATGCCAGAGTTTCAGAATACGTATGGCAACAAGCTTGGTTCTTATGAGAGTTGGGGTGAGAAACTCGCAACACCAAGTTCATACGATCCAAAGAAGGACTTTTTCCGCACAGGAACGAACTTCATCAATGCTTTGACATTGAACATGGGTAATGAGTTTAATCAGACTTTTGCCTCTGTAGCAACCACCAATTCACGTGGTATCGTACCAAATAATACTTACGATCGTTACAACTTCACCATCCGTAACACTACGCGTATGTTTAAGAATAAGGTGCAACTCGACCTTGGTGCATCTTATATCAAGCAGAAAGATAATAATATGGTGTCACAGGGTGAGTACTGGAACCCAATCGTTGCAGCTTATCTCTTCCCACGCGGTGAGTCATTTGAGGGAATCAAGACCTTTGAGCGTTACGATAACGTGAGAAACTTCCCAACTCAGTATTGGCCAATCAGCGATAGCCGTTTTGCAAATCAGAACCCTTATTGGACGGCTTATCGTAACTTAGCACCAGATGATAAGGACCGCTTCATGTTCAATGCTGGTCTTACCTATAATATCTTTGATTGGTTGAGCGTAGCAGGTCGTATTCGTCTCGACAAGACGTTTATCACAAGTGAGCGTAAGATTTATGCTTCTTCATTCAATTACTTTGCCAAGGAGAAGGGCGCTTATGATTACTATGATTATAAGGATCATCAGACTTATATTGACGCTATTGCCAATATTAATAAGACCTTTGGTAAGTTCAGTCTTGCTGCCAACGTTGGTTATAGCTATTCTGACTATGCATCTCTCACCCGTGGTTATGGTGGTAACTTAGTGTTAGTTCCAAATAAGTTCTCTTTGAATAACATAAATCCAACTGATAGCAAGATTCGTGAGGCTGGTGGTGACTCAAAGGTACGTAATGTTGCAGCTTTTGCAAGTGCCGAATTGGGTTGGAGAAGTATGGTTTATCTTACTTTGACAGGTCGTAACGACTGGAACTCACGTCTTGTAAACTCATCTGAGGAATCATTCTTCTATCCATCAGTTGGTTTATCTGGTATTATCTCAGAGATGATAAAACTCCCTTCATTCATTTCTTATTTGAAGGTTCGTGGTTCTTACACTGAGGTTGGTTCTCCTGTTTCACGTTCAGGTATGACGCCGGGCACTATTACAACTCCAATTGTGGGTGGTAGCTTGAAGTCTACTGATATCTATCCATTTACTGATTATGAGGCAGAGCGTACAAAGTCATACGAGTTCGGTTTGACTGCTCGTTTTTGGAAGAAGTTGTCATTCGACTTCACTTGGTACAAGTCTAATACTTATAACCAAACCTTTATTGGTGAATTGCCAGAGGGTTCTGGTTACAAGGCTGTTTACTTACAGGCAGGTAATGTAGAGAACCGCGGTGTCGAGATGGCATTAGGTTATAGCGATAACTTCGGTGGTTTGCAATGGAACTCATCATTGGTTTACTCTAAGAACGTCAATGAGATTAAGGAAATGGTGAAGGACTACCATCACCCATTGAGTCCAAAGCCAATCAATATCCCTGAAGTATCAAAGGATAATGGCCGTGTTCTGCTTAAGGTTGGCGGTTCTATCAATGATATTTATGCAAGAAAGGTATTGGCAAAGGACAATCAAGGCTTTGTAAATGTTAGTCCATCAGGCGGTATGAACTTAGAGACTGTTGAGCCTATCTACTTAGGTAAGACTACCCCAGACTTCACAATGGGTTGGAACAACAATTTCACCTACAAGAACTTCGGGCTTAGTTTCTTGATTAATGCACGCATTGGCGGTATTGTTACTTCTTCAACACAAGCATTGTTAGACCGTTTTGGTGTGTCTAAGGCATCAGCTGATGCAAGAGATGCTGGTGGCGTGATGATTCCAAATCAGGGCTTGTATGATGCAAAGAAGTATTATACACTTGTTGCTACAGGTGAGAATGACCTCGCAGGTTACTATACCTATAGTGCAACAAACGTTCGTTTGCAAGAACTTACTTTGAGCTATAAGTTTAATTCAAGGCTGTTTAACAATGTCATTAAGGATTTGACACTTTCATTTGTGGCTACAAATCCATGGATGATTTATTGTAAAGCACCTTTCGATCCAGAGCTTACAGCTTCAACAGGTACATACGGACAGGGCAATGACTATTTCATGCAGCCAAGTCTGAAGAGTTATGGTTTCAGTGTTAAATTCAAATTCTAATTGAACATGAAGACAAAAGCATATAAATATATCGTAGGTGTCCTTGCGCTGTCCTTGTTTACGGCTTGTGACTTCCAAAAGGTAAACACTAACGAATTTGAACTCCTCCCAGAGGAGGGATTGATGGATGGTATTTCTATTGGCGGTCCTATAACTGCCATGCAGAAATGCGTTTTCCCAGTAGGAACACAGGCAGATGGTACCAGTGTTGCTAATAGATATCAAACAGCCTATAACCTTGCAGCAGATTGTTGGAGTGGTTATTTCGGTCAGAATAATAACTGGGGCGGTCCTAATAACCTCAATTATTTCCTCAAGGATGGTTGGGTAGCATCGTCTTATACCGAATCTTACTCTACTGTTGTACCTTTGTGGCAAGACTTAAAGGGTAAGACTGAGACTCAGTTCCCAGAGGTTTTCGCCTTAGCACAGATTCTGAAGATTTCTGCTTGGCATAAGGCTACCGATATGTTCGGACCTATCCCTTATAAGGAGGCAGGTAAAGGACTTATCACTGTGCCATACGATAGCCAGGAAGAAGTGTATAAGTCAATGTTCAAAGAACTCTCTGATGCTATTGAGGTGTTGACAAAGTACGCAGATAATGGTAATAGCAAACTCTTGCCAAATGCTGATGCTGTCTATGCAGGCGACGTTCACAAGTGGGTTGTCTATGCTAACTCTTTGATGTTACGTCTTGCTATGCGTGTTTATTATGCTGATGCTGCACTCTCAAAGAAGTATGCTTTACAGGCTGTCAATCATTCTTATGGCGTGATGAAGACCAAGGATGATGAGGCTAAGATGGAGAGAGGCGCAAGCTTGGAGTTCAAGAACAACCTCGATGTTCTTATCAACCAGTATAACGAGTGCCGTATGGGTTCTTCTATGTTGGCTTACTTAGGTGGTTATCAAGACCCACGTTTGCCAAAGTTCTTCAATACAAGTACAGTTTCTCAGGCAGTGACTGTGGGCACATACGGAAAGTATTCTGGTGTACCAACAGGTCATGACGTAAGCTCTAACGATGCTTTCAGAGATTCTTCACGCCCAGCTATCACAAGTACAACTCCAACTTATTGGATGCGTGCTTCTGAGGTTTACTTCCTCTTGGCTGAGGCTGCTCTGCATGGATTCGCTGTGGGTGGTACTGCTGAGTCACTTTATGAGAAGGGTATCGAGATGTCATTTGAAGAGAATGGTATTGCAAGTTCTGAGGTAGCAGACTATATGTCGTCTGGCCTCAAGCCATCTGCTTACAGTTTCCATCTCACCAATCCAGGTGTGAATGTTGACGTACCGGCAGTAACAGAGGCTACTACAGCATGGAGTGGAACCGATGAGGAGAAACTTGAGAAGATTATGATACAGAAGTGGATTGCACTCTATCCTAACGGACAAGAGGCTTGGACAGAGTATCGTCGTACAGGTTATCCTAAGTTGCATAGTGTGGTTACAAACTATAGCAACGGTGAGATTGATAGTGAGGTAGGCATCCGTCGTATGCGTTTCCCAACTAACAAGTCTACATCGGCAGAGGATATTGCCAACTTAGAGAGTGCACGCAAGCTACTTCGTGGTGGTCTGGATAAGGCTGGAACACGTTTGTGGTGGGACAATAAGAATCATTAATATCAAGCATTTTGAATATGAAAAACTTTAAATATATCAGTTCGTTGGTATTGCTCTGTGCAGGAGTCCTTTTCTGTGGATGTAGCAAGATGACAGAGGTAGAGAACGAACCTTACGATCATATCGGTGGATATAATACGATGAACAATGCTGAGAGCGAGAAGTATTATGCCGATTTGAGAGCTTATAAGCAGCAAGCCGTTAACTATGGTCGTCCTGTTGCTTTTGGTTGGTATTCTAACTGGTCGCCAGCAGGTACCTACCGCCGTGGCTATCTTACCTCTATGCCAGATAGTATGGACATCGTTTCCATGTGGAGTGGTGCACCTAACCGCTTTAATATTACACCTGAGCAGAAGAAAGACAAGGAGTTTGTGCAGAAGGTGAAGGGTACAAAACTCTTGGAAGTTACACTCTTGTCTTACATTGGTAAGGGAAGAACTCCTGACTCTGTCTATACTGCTGTTGAGAAGCAGGCTGAAAAAGAAGGCTGGGCAAACGACCAGGCTCGTGTTGAAGAAGCTAAGAAGAAGGCGCGTTGGAAGTTCTGGGGCTACGATGGTGTTGTCGGTTCTGACAATCACAAAGAGGCTTTGGCTCGCTTTGCTAAGGCTCTCTGCGACTCATTGGAAGCCAATGACTGGGACGGTTACGATATCGACTGGGAGATTGGTAGTGGTGTCTTCGATATGGATGGTACACTCAGTACCAATGCCGACCTCGTTTACTTGGTAAAGGAGATGAACAAGTACATCGGTCCTAAGAGTGATCCAGATCACAAGGGCCACCGTCTTATCTGTATTGATGGCCATTTCAGTGGACTTACTGAGGCTTTGGATGGATATGTTGATTACTGGATTGATCAGGCTTATGGTCGTACAACTCACTTCGATTACTACGGTGTTGACCCAAAGACAATTATCACAACCGATAACTTTGAGTCTTCTTTTAAGAGTGGTGGTCAGTTGTTAAGACAAGCCAAGAGTATGCCTTCTAAGGGTTACAAGGGTGGAGTAGGTGCTTATCGTTTCGATAACGACTACGACAATACTCCTAACTACAAGTGGATGCGTCAGGCAATTCAGATTAACCAACAGGTGTTCAAGGAGAGAATGGGGCAGACCACTCAACCTTAACACTGCATATCTCACATTATAAATTTAATAGAATACAAATATGAACAAGCATATTTTCAAACATATTGCTGTGGCGTTTGCTGCATGCTGTGTGGTGAGTTGCCAAGACAGCGAGAGCGATTTGTTGAAGCAGAAAGTTTATTTTGATAGCAATCTATACAAAGTCGAAATGCCTGACTCTGGTTCAACTTTAGGTGTCGACATTACTTCTCGCCTTTCTAACAAGCAAGATGGAGCAGTAGATGTCTCTTATTCACTTGCCGACTCATCATTGGTTGCCCTTTATAATAGCAAGTACGGAACAGACTACATTGCTTTAAAGCATCAGAATGTTACGTTCAGTAAGGCTTCTTCAACGATTGCAGCTGGAAGCATCTATGCTGATAAGGTGTCGTTGACGCTTAATAACCTTGACCAGTTAGCGGAGGGAAAGAACTATATGTTGCCTATCAAGCTACATTCAAGTTCTACTCCTGTCATTGATGGGGAAGATGTTGAGTATATTATTTTAGCAAAACCTGTTAAGATTACAAAGGCTGGTGACTTCTATAATAAGTATATCTCTGTGAAGTTCCCAGCAGGAACCTTCTTTAAGTCCTTCACCTATGAGGCATTGGTTCACTCTATTTGGTGGGGCAGCAACTGTACTATTATGGGTTCAGAGGGTCTGATGATCTTCCGTGTAGGTGATGTTGGTGGTGGTATTTCTTCTGGTATCTTACAGGCAGCAGGTAGACAGCACTATGAAGCACCAGAGAAACTTTCGATTAACAAGTGGTATCATGTGGCATTGACCTACGATCAGGCAACTGGTAAGACTGTTATGTACCTTAATGGTACGAAGTGGGCTGAGTCTGCATGGAATATTCCTGGCTTCGATCCAAACGCTGATGTCGGTTTCAACATTGGTAAGATCCCTGGCTTCCCTTGGGGTGAACGTCCATTCTATGGTTATATGAGTGAGGTTCGTGTATGGAGTGTTGCTCGTAGTGAGAATCAGATTAAGCAGAATATGCTGAGTGTAGATCCTAAGTCTGACGGCTTGGAACTCTATTTCAAGTTGAATGGATCAGAGACCGTAAATGGCAATAAGATTAAGGATTCTGCTAAGGGTATCGAGTGTACCACAGGTGGTCTTGAGTTTACTACCCTTGCTCAACCACTCACAATGAAGGATCTTCAATAAGGTTCACCTTAAATAAATAATATAAAGAAGAGTCGGACAGCTTTTGTTCGACTCTTCTTTTACTTTGAACTTTGAGGTTTGAACTTTGAACTTTATGATATGAGTTTTTATCTTTTGAAGTTTGAGGTTTGAACTTTGAACTTTATGATATGAGTTTTTATCCTTTGAGCATTGAGGTTTGAACTTTACCGTTGCAAAGATAATTAATTCATGAAAGGAATGCAAGGCACATCTATGTACAGATATATGTAGGCTGTTCGTTTATCTTAATGAGAAGGCATAGCCCCAACCATTATGGCATGGCATAGACCTAACCATTATGATATCCAACCATACCCCTGTACAGCCATATCTACAAAGTGATCTAACAGCAGGTTTGTCTTGTTCGAAAACACCTCCCTATCATAGGTCTTTGGCAAATCCTTATCCAGCGACCGTTGTATCAGTCCCAACACCTTTGTCTTTGGTTGTGGGTCTTTATACCAGTCAACCACCAACAATCTTTCTTTTTCCTCCACTAACTTGTTATAAAGGTTTTTAGAAGCAAGGATAACTTCCTTCTCTTCCTCCTTTGTTAGCTTCCGACCTTGGATAAGAAGGTCGTAGATTTCAAGTTCTTCCTCCCTTAATCCCATATCTGCCGACCGTCCCTGCTCTTTCTTGAGTTCATCAATCAGCTGTAACAACTTCTCATAGTAATCCTCATTCTCCGTACCACCTGCATTATAGGTATCAATGATATTCTTGTATCTTTGAGAGAATGGCACTCTGGTACAGTTCTTATTAATCAACTGTTCCAAAGCTGTTTCTATAAAGGTGCGGAGGTTATCAATCTCCATTGACTTATAAGGAGTTGCATTGATAGACTTACGAATACTTTCTATATCTAATTTACTTAAGTCGATCACCTTACTCTGATGAATACTATATTGTGGCTTGTCTTCTGCAACCATCACCGTAACGCTATCGTCCAGTGTGTAGCTCATCTTCTCTTTTGCCCTTCTTAGTTTCTCATCATCTATTCTGTTACAGAACAGTCCATTGAGATAACTCAGTGGAGAGAACTTCTCATTCTTCCATCCAAGTTCAAATATCTCTGGCTTTGCAGCATCATGCAGGTTCATCATGAGGTTACTCATCACCTTAAACCTGTTTTTACTCTCGTCTTTCTCAAGGATTTTGTCGTATGCTAATCGCAAGGACTCCAGTTTGTCTAATGTGTCACCATCGGTGATAATCTTATCTAATCTTATCCCTAATCCTTGTAAGAACGAGTCGCACTCCTCAATACAACCGTCAATGGTTGTGATTAACTGCGTAATATCCTTTGCTGGGAACTCTGCACCTTCCTCACCATTTGAGGCATAGTCAGACAGTGCCTGCTGCATATACTTAAACACATTGACATAGTCTACCACGATACCGCAGCTCTTACCGGGATACACACGGTTGGCACGTGCAATAGCCTGCATCAGTGTATGTCCCTTCATAGGCTTGTCAAGATAAAGGGTTGAGAGCGAAGGAACGTCAAAGCCTGTGAGCCACATCGCACATACAAAGACCAAACTTAGTGGATCGTCCTTATCTTTAAATCTGTCTTCAATGTCTTTTCCCTCTGGTGTTATCTCGTTCATCTTGTTGCGATGAACTGTGATGTCTAATCCTTGCGCTTTGAACTTCTCTACTTCGTCAGCCTCTTCACTGATGATGACAGCCATCTCAACCTTATTCATATAGTCTAATCGTGCTGTCAGTTCGTCACGTTCTTCCTTCGTCTTGGCTGCATTGCGCTCCTTGATGAGGGCTTTCTTCTCTTCTCCCCAGTAGTGTTGCACCTTCTCATACATCTTCACAGCCGTGTACTTATCCACACTGACTACCATTCCTTTTCCTAAGAAGCCTCGTCTTGGGAAGTGGTGGGCAATGTCTTGTGCAATACGGTCAAGACGTCCGTCGCGCTTGATTACCTCTAAGATACGTGAGGAGGAGTTCTCTAAGAGTTCTCTTTCTCTATCGTTGAGTTCTTCTTCTTCGACAATCTTGTCAATATCTGAGTCAAGCCAGTTATTCTCTAATCCCACCTCTGGCACTCGACGACTATAGTACAGGCGCACCGTACTACCATCTTCAATCGCTTGTGCAAAGTTATATTCTGATACATAGTCGCCAAACCATTGGTTGGTCAATCGCTTTGAACCTAACAAAGGGGTTCCTGTAAAGGCGATGTAGTTAGCATTAGGCAGACCCGTGTGCATGTTCTCTGCCAACTGCTTATACTGTGTTCTATGTGCCTCGTCTACCAAGACAAAGATGTCATTGCGCTCAGAGAGGACGGGATATTTCTTTGTCTTATCATACTGAAACTTATGTATCAGCGTGAAGACCATCGGTTTGTTACCACTAAGGAACTCACGTAGCTGGGCTGCATTCTTTGGCTGGCACTCTTCTTTCTCGCCAATGACCTCACTGCGCACGAAGGTCTTATGTATCTGTGTGTCGAGGTCGTCTCTGTCTGTAATGACGAGGAAGGTGAAGTTGCCTTTTAGCTTACGCCTTACCTTTCGTACAAACATCACCATCGAATAGCTCTTACCCGAACCCTGCGTATGCCAGAACACACCTAACTTTCCTTTTAGTTCTTCTCTGCGTTCCACGCTCTTCATGAGGTTGTTTACGCCTAAGTATTGGTGGTTCTTAGCGATAATCTTCACGCGCTTATTGTCAAAGAAGATAAAGTTTTCTATATAGTCTAACAGGCGTTCCTTACGGAAAAGACCGTCAATGAGGTTGATGATTGAAAGACCATACTCGGCTATATGCTCACGGTCGAGTTTCTCATGTTCATCGTTGACCTTTAGCCAGTCGAAGAAGAATTCATACTTAGAGTTCCACGCACCCAACTTCGTCTGCATACCATTTGAGAGTACGCATATCTGGTTTAGTGCAAAGATATTGGGTATATCTTCTCGGTAGCTAACGAGGTTCTTCTCATAGGCTTCCTTTATCTTTACGGTTGAGTTCTTCAATTCGATGAAGACCATTGGAAGTCCATTGACAAACAAGAGGACATCGGGGCGACGATAACGAATTCTACCCTTTATCCACATCTGGTTAACACAGTGGAAGTCGTTGTTCTCTACATTGTCAAAGTCTATCAGCCGAACGATGTCAAAGTCGTCTTTGCCATTCTTCTTCACCTTTACATTGATACCATTGCGCAGATAGTTATAGAACTTATAGTTCGTGTCCATCATGTCCTTACCCGTATAATCCTTACGGAAGTCGGCTACAACCTGCACTAAGATACTCTTGTCAATCTGTGGGTTAAGTCGTTCTAAGGCAGTAAGGAACACCGCAGGCAAGATACACTCTGACGAATTGCGACGCCCCGTCTTGCTAACGTCGTCTTGTGCCTCCACACTCGGGTCACACTCAATACGTTTCCATCCGAACTCTGGTTGCGATAGTCGGGTACAAAGGGTCTGCTCTATGTCGTCTTCACTGATAAACGATTTCATAATACAATGGTTTGTTAAGATTTAACTTCAAGTTTGCCACTCATCAAACGGGGAAGGAGTAAGTCACGTTGGCGAGTAAGGAAGGTATTCTGCTGTTCCAAAGCATATATTTCTTTAAAATATGGTCTGATTCTTTTATGAAAAGCCCCACGAAAATCTACTTTTGGAACAACAATCTTTAGCTTTTCAAATTTACCTTTACTGAGATTTGTCATCGTTGCACCAGTAGCACCAAATAATTCTATAGTAGGTTTCAACTGTCTGCATACATAATACAACCACTCCAAATCTTCTAAATTATTGAGAATAATTGAATTTATCTGTTGGTTGGTATGCGCAAGATTTGTATTGATAGAAACAATGCCTGCAGTCCCAATGCACGAAACCATAATGGAATTGATAGGTAGTAACTTTGTTCGTTGATAATTATTTCCTTCTTGTGAAAGTGTCTCACTCGTAGAACGAACAAACAGTTTTCCGTGCATATCTGGGGTTTTAACAAAAAGTATATCTCCTCCATATAAATCCCGGTTAGACATAGGAGGTGTCTTACCTGTTTCTATTCTACCAAAATCTGCTATTATCTTTATTTCCCATCCTTTAGGCAATCCATTAACTATTTCTACATTCTCGTGTTCAGGGAATCGGAAACGGACGAACCACTCTTTATAAAGGTTCTCTGCCATCTGTTCTAACAAACGGATACGACGAGTGTTGTTCTCGATAAGGCGGTCATAGGCGGAGAGGATAGAGGCTATCTTCTGCTGGGTGGGAAGAGAGGGTATTTGTACCTTTATTTTCCTCATTGCAGCACCAGAGATTTCTGGGAAAGTTGCACCTGTACCAAACAGCTTTATGTAGTCAAGATTGCCTTTTATATAATAGTATAGGAAAAGGGGATTTATTATCTCTTTGTTGCATATAATGCTTTTGAATCCTTGATTTGTACAGATAGGATTAGAAGCAATAGCAACATAGCCAATTGGAGCTCTTGAAGAAAAAAGGACTGTGTCCTTTGGTAAGAGTTTCGTACCAGACTTTAGACCAGTTTTATTTAAAAAACTTTCTCCATGGCTGATATAAACCGATTTATAACCAGTTAAATCTTTCGGAGAAATCCATGGAATATCTCCGCCCCAAAAGTCGCTATTAGCAGTAGAGGGGGTGCCACCTCCTACGACTTCTCCTATATCTGATATTTTATAAGTAGTTGTTTCCATATCTTTTTTACCCCAACAACTCCTTTAAGTTCTTTTCAATCTCACTCTCCAAGTCCTTAGCTTCAGCGGATAGCTTTGCAAACTCCGAGTTTAGCGATAGCATTTCGGTGCGGAATTCCTCTTCGGTCATTCCGTCGTCTTCAATCACTACGCCCACATATCGTCCTGCGTTAAGGCTATAGTCGTTGTCGATAATGCCATCTTCACCTTCAAGTTTCGCTACCTTGCACAGACCGACAATGTCTTGATACTTGCCGTCTGGCCAACGTTCTAAGAGCCAGTCTACTTCGCTTTGCTTGTCCTCTGCCTTATATTCCTCGACCAATGCCCAGAAGGCATCGCTGTCGCCCTCATAAAGGCGAGAGATGATTCCGAGGTTTTTCACCTGCTCATTAGAGAACTTACGGTGTGCACGGTCTACCTGTGTAAAGATGTTACGAGCGTCAATAAAGAGAATCTCGTCTTTCTTTGGTCGCTGCTTATTGAAGAACCAGAGTGTGGCAGGGAGGGTCACGGTAGAGAACATATTGCTGGGGAGGGTCACCATCTGACTGATAATGCCGTCCTCAATCATCTTCTTACGTATCTCGAGTTCGCTGCCTCCTGCATCGCTGGCAGAGTTTGCCATAACAAGTGCTGCCTTACCTTGCTCGTTGAGGGCTGTGGCAAAATAGCCAATCCATAGATAGTTGGCATTAGGTACGGTCTCTTTCTTGTCTGAAGCCTTCTTGGCAGACTTTGTCTTGTTGCGGGGTACACCATAGGTGTTAAAGCGTGCATCGTCTGTCACCCTCTCAACAACCACCTCATCGACATTAAACGGAGGGTTAGCCATGACGTAATCAAACTGTCCGACAGCATTGTAAGGATCGCTATAGAAAGAGTTAGCCTCCGTAATCTCGCCACGCACATTGTTGAGTAGAAGGTTCATCTTTGCCAACTTCACCGTGTCAGGCTCTTTCTCAACACCATAGCAACGGAAGTTCATCATCTGTTCGTTAGTGGCATTGTGGCGGTGCATATAGCGTGCTGCCTGAACGAACATACCGCCCGAACCACAGGCAGGATCAAGAAACTTCTTATCGCCAGTGGCAGGCTGTAAGACCTCAACCATATACTGTACGACACTGGCAGGGGTATAGAAGGCTCCTCCTCCCTGACCTTCAGCAAGGGCGAAGTTGCCAAGGAAGTATTCGTAAATCTGTCCGAAGATGTCAATACTGATATTCTCAGGGATGTCTTTGAATACACGTACGATGCGACTCAGTAGCTCCGGTTCTTCCTCTGGTACCAACTGTCCGTAGACCTCCTTTGGCAGAACGCCGTCCATGCGTGGGTTCTCATGCTCAATAGCCTCCATCGCAGCCTTTACCAACAACGCCTTTTGAGCATCGTCGGGGGCATCATTGAGGTAATCAAAATAAGCACATTCAGGCAAGAAAAAGCCACACTTCTCTATGGCGATATCCTTATAGCTACGTTCCATGCGGGTGCCCCTATACTCGTTATAGGCTGTATCAATCGCCTCCTTATGCTGTTTGAAAAGCACATCGGCATAACGGAGGAAGATAAGACCAAGGATAGGCTGGCTATACTTGTTAGCTGCAAGGTGCGCACCAGCACGCAGCATGTCGGCAGATTGCCACAGACGGCCTTCGAGGTCTTTAAGTTCGGTACTTGTCATTGTCTTATTTTTCTTTTTGCGTATTGACTCTTTAATGATTATGCAAAGATATTAAAATAATACAAGAATACCTTAGGTTTTGTGGATAAGTTGACGAGTTGACTGGTTGACGAGTGAACAAGTTGTTTGTGGACAGGGTAAGGGGAGACAGGGTAACAGGGGGGCAAGGAGACAGGGTAACATGTTTAACAGGTTTTTTGGGAGATGCGGTAACAAGTTTATAATGTAGGGTTGGAGTGAAATATGTTTACAAAAGTCGGTGCGTTTTGGGTCGAAAAATGGTCTTAAAAGGGCTAATCTTGGTGGTCTTGTAACTTCCAGAGAATCAAATACTTGTAAGATTGTGTTTTAAAAGGGCGTTAGTAAGGGTCCAAAAGGGCGTTAGTTGGAGTTCAAAAGGGCATCTTTTGCAAGCCAATTGGGCATCTTTTAGAAGGTAAATGGGCATAAATTAGAATTCGATATTTGAAATATTTTGACACGAAACGTCCCTAAATATCTACTGCCCCCCCTTTATGCTTTACTTGTATAGTAGAAAAAAAACGAGGGACTGCCATAGGCAGCCCCTCATTAGTTCTTTTTATAGTGCAGTATGAAAGTCGAAACTAACAAGTGCACTTGCTAAATAGCGATGCAAAATTAGATAAATTATTTAGAGGAAACAAGTGTTTTAACTTTTTTTGTTTATTTCTTCTTCTTCTAATCCCGAATTGTGCAGTATAACGTCTTTGACACATTGATACGGAATACTATTATAGGCTTCTTGCAATTTAGTTTCCATCTCTATTACTCTGTTTTTAGATATTTTCAGTAGAAAATATCTGAAAACCAGATATGAACCTGATAGCATTGTTTTACGTCCACCTAAATCACCCAAAGGACCTTTACTTATAGCTTCAGGTAAGCTAAGGTCGAATAGTACTTTTCCGTGTGCGCAGCAATTGCGTAGGCGTCTGACCGTATTTATATAATTAGAAAAGACCGTAGGTTTTGAGATGCCATACACTTTAGCAATATCACATTTTAGATGCTGATCTTTCAAATTATCGTATAGATTAATTATTGTACCAAAGGGCATAAACTCAAGTTCTTTCCATGCCGGAGCATCGGTTTTGTACTTGGTATAATGTTGATTAATCAGTGTTTCTTTTCTAATATTCTTAAGGATTCCCTTATATGTACGACTTATTAAGAGTGAATCATTTACGACGCTATTATCTTTATACCAACATGGTATGTTTTTGTATTTGTTTGATACAAGATAAATAACAGTGGTTCTAAAATTCACCTCTATGCGACTGATGTATCGTAGCAGAATATTTCGTAGGTCAAAATCGAAATAATATAGTTTTATTGCATGTTCGAAAATAGTTCCATTTATGAATATATGGTTACGAGGTTCCCCCCTGGTTGGCATAACTTCAAATGGAAACCAATAACAGCCCATACGATAATAACCTATATCAAGTAATGCTTCCCTTACTTTTTCTTCTTGTTCGGCATCAATAGTCATACCACGAGCACGTAACTTTTGAATCTGATCGTTAACTGATATTGCTGTTTTCACCTTTACTTTTTTTGCAAAGATACAATAAATATATAAAAAATAAAAAGTAATGCAATGTTTTGTATACTATCCTAAAAATATCAAATTATTTCTGTAAAGCGGAAAGTAATAAATTAAAGAGGAGTAGGTTGACGAATGAAAGTTAAAAATCTTAGATGTACAGAGATGTTGTTTTATTTTTTCTTTCTGTTTGAGAAACTAAAGGGAAAACAAGATGAGAGGATGTATCAAAATGCAAATTAATAAATTGACAAATTTCAAACTATAAGTAGTTTTCCTAAAAGCAAAGAAAAGACCATCTCTTTCCTCAAAATCGAGTATAGAAATGGTCTTTTTAATGAATTGTGAATTACTTAACCACCACCTTACGTGTGGTGCCATCAGAAGACTTGATGATGTTAAGACCCTTCTGTAGCTTCTGAATCTGTCGACCATCAACGGTGTAATACTTTTCTGTTGTAGTCTTGTTGAAGTTTGCACTCTCGATACCATCGGTAGTAAGTGAGGCAACCATTGGTTCGCTTGAATACTTCTTGCCGTCAGACTCATAAACCATTACGACCTTGAGGGATGTGATAGAACTGTCATAGAAATGAAGAATACGAAGGTTATCGATAACCTTGAAGTCATAGTTTCTCTTGTCCTTGTAGTTGAAAGGAATATTTGTCATTTCTTCCTCATGCATGTCATTGTATTGACTTGCACTCTTCTTGAACTTGAAAGGTTCTGTGCTGCCATTAACATAGACATTGTAGTACATCTTCTCTGGGTCGAGAACGTTGCCATTAATATCTGCGTTCTTTACATAGAATGCTAACTTAATCTCATTAGACGTGTTGTCGTAGTTTGGAGTAGATGTTAAATAGAAGTATTCTGGTGTCGCTGGGGCTCCAACCTCCTTCTGAACGTAAGGAGTCAAGGTAAGACCATCATAGCTCTCAACGTAGTCTTCACCAGTAATGTTATCATTACTTGCTCTACCTAAAGAAGTTCTAAGAATCTTAGAAGCAGTCAGTTTACCAGTTGCATCAATGCTGAACTCAAGGTTCTCTGCAGCCTTGGTCTCACTCTCGAAAGCTGCGGCAAAGGTGTGATACTCTGACTTATCGCTATCGTATTTCTTGAAGTCTGTCTTCTTAGTAATACCCAAATACTGATTAGTAGACATGACAGCCTTGTCGCCCTGCTTGGTAAGTTTCACCCAAGTGTTTGCGAGCTTTTCAGCCTTGAACAAGCCCTTGACATAGATATCGTTATTATCGGTCATTACCTCAACAATACGTGGCGAAGGATCAGACTTAGAAGTAACGGTGTACTGACTCTTTGTAGCTGTAGTAGGTGGTGTTATAAGCTGCTCTTTAAGTGGTTCAATCGTAAGAGCCCAGTCGCCACCATAGTTATTTAGCCAGCTATTATTATAGGTAGCACCCCATATTTGCTTCTTCTGACCCATACCAGACATCTTGAGTGTTCTTCCTTCCACTGTGAAATCTACGTAGTTCAAAGCTGGACCAACAGGCTCGTAATTCTTTCCATCATCAGAAGAAATCAAACGATTAAGAGAGATAGTACGCTCACTACTTTCCTCCTCATCATCGTCCCCACCGAGGTCGTCTGTAAGGATATCCTGTGGTAGCTTTGCTCTATACTTGCCATCAGGTTGTCTTTCAAGCTTCAACCATGACTTACTGTCGAGGCCTGATAGTGGATTGTAAATGTAAATACAGCCATCCTCACCGATAACAATCTTAGATACGATACCTTCATATCTGCCTGGCTGAACACCTGTCCAACCCTTCTTAACCCAAGACTTGCTTGAACGATACAGGTTTTCAATCAGCTTACCTTTAGGTGTGTCTTTTATTATCTGAGCGGAAGCTGTAAGGCTCAGGACTAATGCACAAATTGAGAATAAAGTTCTTTTCATAACTGTTACTTTTGATTAAATAATTTATATTGTTTGTCCTTGTTTTAGAAATCATAGCCAATACCTATGGTACAGTAGCTACTTCCTGTGTCTGCAGTCTTCAGGTTGTAAGCTCCGTTCAAACGTAAGCCATGGTACTTAAAGCCTGCACCCATAGTGATATGGCTGAGGTCGTGGTCACCATATTCATAGCCTGCACGCACTGATACCATCTTATTATAGGTGTATTCAAGTCCGCCACCAAGCATAAAGAGTTTGGCTTCTGAAGGTTGGAAGAAGTAACGAGAAGACAAGGCTGCAGCAACTTGATGCTTCTCAGCGACCTCTACAGACAGCGCACCACCTACGGCAAGATAGGTTGGGAGCGTCGTCTTGTGCTTGTTACCATAGTCGAGTTGAGGACCAATTGCGCCCACCTTCGCATCGAGCATGAGGTTGGCTGGTTTGTTGGCAAGGGTCAACTCGTTATTCTGATACGAACCACCCACATTGAAAGCAGCACCTGTAGCATTCTTAGAGAGGTGACTATAGATAAGACTTCCTGTTGCGTAGGCAGCGAATCCCTTACCTAAGAAATAGGTATAACCCAAGTCGAGGGTCCAGTTATAAGGCTTATAGTCCTTGGTTGGATTGCCCAAGAGGTCGGAACCCTTTAGACTTAGTCCTCCAGCATAGCGGAAACCAGCGAAGACAGCATGACGCTTAGCCAACTTATAGCCTGCAGAAAGCGCGTAAATGCCGAAGGTTCCATCAGTACCCTCAGCCTTTTCAAAGAGAGAGGCAGCAGCATCTGCAGTGAACTTCTTATCAGTTGCGAAGATAGCAGCTGGATTGTTGTATAGATACATACCCTCAGCAGCAGCCGAAGCATTACCCATAGCGGCTGTTCGGGCATCGGTATTCGCTGTTAATATCGAGAGATCTTGTCCCTGAGCATTAGCCTGCGTAGCACCGAGGAGTGCTGCGCAAGCCATGAGAATGATATGTTTTGTATTCATACTTGTTGTGTTTATCGTTTAATGAACATCTGGGTATGGTTGCCCTTACTGGTATATACGGTCAGTTTATACGTTCCAGGATTTAGTTTAGAAAGGTCAAGTGTGGCTACGTTGTTCTTATCTGGAGTCACAGTAGCCTTCATCAGACGCTCACCCACAGTAGAACTGATAACGAGTTCAGCCTGTTTTACCTCTGGATTGAGTAGGGTATGGATGTCTTTCTGTACTGGAATAGGGTAGACGGCATAGACAGGAGCCGACTTCTTTTCAACAACTCGTACTTGGAAAGAGCCATCAGAAGATGTCTCACGACCGTCTGTAGCAGCGATGCTGATGCGTGTAACACCCTTTGCCATTCCCTTCAATTGAAGGTTGTCATTGCTGATAGTAGCTGCAGCGATACTACCATTGGCAGCTGTGGCTTTGTAAGTAAGCTGAGTATTGCTACTATGTGTGTAATGACCAGTCAATGGAATCATTACTATTCCCTCGTCCAATCCAATGATATAGTTCTCGAAAGGCTTTGTTAACTGTGGCGGGATGTACTTCACAATCTTAAATGTAAAACTCTTCTCTGCTTTTGCTCCTAAGTCATCTGAGAGTATAAAGGTGCAGTTGTAACTACCAGCTTCGAGCACAGGAATGAGGTTGACGGTCACAGTATTGCCCTTCACTGTGTAAGAAACACCCTTTGTCTCACCCGTAGCTTTGATGTCCCAGTTGTGACCATCAGGGTCAGCAACGTTGAAAGAGAATGATTTACGATCGTTCTCCATGACCTCTATTGCCTCTGTTGGGAAGTTTGTCGCCTCTGGAGCATGGTTGAGTCGGGTCGTACATTTCTGAATCATTGGTTCAGAAAGGTTGCCCCAACGGTCCACTGCTACCACTGCAACGCTATAGGTCGTATTGTCTTTCAAGTCATCAAAGTCATACTTAAGTGTCTCACCCAAGCTATGACCCATGCCATTGATTTCTCTGTAGGTCATATCCTTGAGTTTATCAGCCGTCAATTCACCCTGAGCAATATAGAGTCGATAGAAGGCTGCAGTCTTATCCTCGTCCTTGGCGATGCTCCACTCCGCATTGATGTCTACGAAATCAGGCTTCAGCGTGAGTGTACCCACCTTCTCTGGGGCTATCTTTGTATCAGTTTCGAAGGCTGCTTCGGCATCGATATAACCCTTACCTAACTTACCTTTGTAGGTTGGGTTTTGCTCATCGATGTTATAAGGACGGTAAGCAGTAATCAAACGTGACTTTAGTTCTTCATTCGTAAAGCCCTGACGACCAAAGTAAGAGGCGATGAGTGCTGCGATACCTGACACGTGTGGGCATGCCATTGATGTTCCTTGGAAGTAAGCATAACCTGATGCGACCTTCTTCTTTGGTACAGTACTCAATACGCCAGCCTCTGTTCCGAAGCGGTCTTGATCACCACCAGGAGCCGTAATGGTCACCCATTTTGCGTAATTACTATAACTTGCCTTACTGAAGTCCCATGCCATTGCAGCGACAGAAACCGTCGGAGCATAGCAAGCAGGGTAAGCAGAGAACTCTTTGTTCTCATTACCAGCAGCGAACATTACCACACCACCCTTCATTGGAGAGTCTGGACGCTGGTTGCCATTAGCATCACAACCCGCCATCTTGATGAAGTAGTCCACTGCTTCTTTCAGCAACTGAGGCATAGAGGTGACACCTGCAGTAGAGGAATATCCCCATGAGTTCTGACAGATAACAGCTCCGTTGTCAGCTGCATACTTAATGGCAGCCGCCGCATCGCCCTGCTCGTCTTTGTTTCTAAATATCTGACAGCTCAACAAGCGTACACCGCTATCAGCAGAGCCATCGCCACCTGCGATACCAGCCACACCCTTTCCGTTGTTGTTGCGAGCAGCAACAGTACCCGCAACGTGGGTTCCGTGTCCGCCATCATCGGGTTCGATAGTACCGCCAACAACGTCTTTAGCTGTCACAAAGTTGTAACCATAGATGTCATCAACAAAGCCATTGCCGTCATCATCGACGTTAGGTTGACCGTTCTTCTCCCTTTCGTTGACATAAAGATTGTCTTTCAAGTCTTCGTGGGTGATGTCAATACCACCATCAACAACGGCAACAATAACGTTTTTCTTACCTGTTGTGTACTTTTCCCAAACAGGTTTAACATTACAGTCAGCACCCTTCTTCGCACGTGCATTTACTGAACCATCATTGTAGTAATGCCACTGTTTAGCCAAGAGAGGGTCATCAAAAGTGCTTGCTGTAGCCTGCATACTTGCACCAGAAGGGCTATAAGGAGTCATCTTAACCGTTGGTCTTGCCATTGGTAGTACTCGTTCGGCACATTCAACACCCTCAGCCTTCTTGAATTGGTCTAAGACTGCAGCCACATCTTTGCTCTTATCAAAATAGATTGTGTACCAACGGTCGAGTCCTTCAGCTACGGTTCGTGCTTCATAGATACCTGCTGGCTTAAATACTCTTTCCATCTTATAAGCCCCAGAGTACTGCATTGCAGAGGTCATAGCCGCTGGGACGCTCTGCATTTCCACACTACCACTACGCGTTGCAGGTATAGCTTGGTTTGTACCCTTTGCCAACTTCACGTTAATACAGCCTTTTATGGCAAAAAGGTCTTTGTCAATATTGACAGAGCGTGTGTTGGAAACGCCCGCATCCGAGTCCAAGTTATCCTGGCATGAGGTAGTAACCATCATGCCAGAGAGCGCACACGCACATAGATATATAATCGATTTTCTCATCAATGTTCCTTTATTTTATTTCTTTGGATTGTATTGTTTGAGCATACGTTCTACCTTAGCTAACCGCTGTTCTTTACTTCCGGCAAAGACAGTTGGCTTGTATAGAACAGTAATTTGCATGACTGCCTTACCGTTGTTGACGTCAGCATATTCTCCACCAGAGATTGCCAAGGTCAGATAGTCAGAACGACGCGCATAGACATGATGCTTACCATTGTAGCCAACGAACTCAAAGTTGTTTGCAGTAAGCAGTTTGTCGAACTCATGGGTTACGAACCATTCATTACCATACTGCCATATTCCTAAGTTTGGTTGACTGAAGAATAAACTGTATTGCTCAACGCTTCCAGCCTTCTCTTGTGGCACTGCCGCATCACTATGAAGATAGAAGAAGTAAGTACGAGCAATCAGTGTAGGGTCATTTGTCTTGTAGAGAAGAGCCTCAACCTCATTATTCTTAGACATTTGTCGCTTCATTTCCTCACTGTTCTTGCCTGTCTCATAAGCTTCGACATCACTTATCTTCTTGTCAGTTTTGTTCAAAAGGTCTATAGGACCAAGGTCAAGACTACTAAAGGTAGGGTAGCTACGGTCTTGTGTGTGCATCTGATAGAAGAATAACACAACACTGTTGTTCTCCTCTCTAATGTCTACATCCATCGTGAAAGCTTCCTTTATATTGACATAATGATTCGTGTCTTTCTCGTCCCTTGTGTATCCATTGGCTCTCATAAACTCTTGGAAAGCCTGCGACTTCACAGCGTTAACACCCTCTCTTGTCAGTGAACGTGTGTAGATACGCGTTGGAACAGAATACTTTGTATCGTGTACATAGACCACATCCTTGAACAAAGGCGATGGAGTCTTGAAGAAGTAACTCTCTTCAAAGATGCCGTTTACCTCGTCAGGGCCACCATATTCCGTCAAGAAACTACCACGACGATACTCATAGTCCATCATCTTATGCAAGCTATAAGGATTACCTGGGTTACAAGCCAAGATAAAAGTAGCAACGCCCGGCTGCTTAACAACCACCTCATGGTTCTTCCCAGCAACGGCAATTGTCAGCTTTGTGGTTCTTTCCGTAGTGCTATAATTAGGCTTAGAAATAAACTTCAAACCATGTTTTTTCTTGATAACCTGCATCCACTCTGGCTGCTCATTCTGTGTAAGGTCATAGGAAGTAGCATCCATCTTCAAGTCGACAGTTGTCGTACCACCTGCTTGTGGCAGAATTATCTCACCATTGTTTAAGTTTAATGTGATATCAGCAGCACTCTGACTTACCATGATTTTCTGTACTGCTAAACCACCATCAACAAGGATATAGCTACTTCTCTCCATTCCCGTTGTATTAGGATCAACGTGTACAGCAATCTCGTTCCCACTTTGTGTAAGGTGCACCCACGCCTTCGGTGTAGTAGCCATCCACTCCTTACAGTTCGTGTTTACGGTAATTGTCTTCTCACCAATCTGATTAGAGAAAGAAATCTCCTTCTCTGAAACATTCAGATAGGGCTGGTCAAAGCTGTCATTCTCAGCACATCCAACCGCTATGCCCAATAATAGGCATAGCAGAGAGAACTGAAGCAGCTTATGTATATTGATTATACGCATATCATGTAATTATTTAAATAAGGTATAACAATTTGCTTAGAACTTCAAAGCCTTCTTGGCAGCAGCGAAGTTTCTAATCATCTTAGCCTGTGCCTTTACGGCTTTACTACTTGCACCCGATACGGATGGATCGTAGCTGTAAAGCAATGCGAGTACTGGTGTATCATTGTCTATGACGCAGGTAACATCAATAACCAAGTGGTCGCTTTCACGTACAAAGAAGTGGTTGTTGCCTGATGTGCGGAGGAAAGAGAAGCCCTCATCACCCAATACCTTCTTGATTTCTTTGGTTGCAACCCATTTAGTACCATACTTCCATACACCGAGGTTGGTGTCTTTGAAGAGTAATGCACCAATCTGAACACTACCCAAATTGTCTGGTGCATCACCATCCTTATCCGTTGTGTAGAAGATGTGAATACGTCCGTAGGCTGCAGAAGGGTCTGTACTTGCCTTCAGTTTATATTGAATCTGTGAAACCTCAGTATTCTTATGTTCGTTGAGGCTACGCTCTTCTTCTGTACTACCAGCCTTCTGCTCGTATTGTTCAATCTGTGCCAACTTCACGTTGTCTTTCTGCAGAAGCTCAAGAGGATAGAATGGTAACTTGCTGAAAGTCTTGTATTCGCCATTCTGTTTCATAATAGGTGTGAAAGTGAGGTTAACTCCTTCGTTATTCTCCTTTTCTGATATATAAACCTTCAAAGAGAGTAAATCCTTGTCATTGGTATATTCTCTGTCAGACTGAGAGTTGCTGCGCACATAGCCATTGTCAGTCAAGAACTTATCGAAAGCCTTGTCCTTCACGGCATCAATAGCCTTTCTACCATCGCCAATCATGATAATCTGTGACGGATTAATACCATCAGTGCTACAATACTGAATCAAAGTAAAGATAGGCGAAGCAGTGATAAAGGTGTAAGTCTCCTCAAGGCCGTAAGCTGGCATAGCTGCTTGATACTCGCGCAAGTAGCTACCACGACCCAACTCAAAGTCCATAATCTTATGCTCGTCCTGTGGTACACCTGGATGAATAGGGAGGAGGTAGCGTTGAATACCCGACTGAGAAACAACAATCTCGCGGATAACACTACCGCTCTTGGCGTAAAGTTTCACCTCACGCTTCTGATAGGTATCGTTACGCTCAGCTATCAGTTTGATTTCTTCCTCCGACTTGACAATCTTCAACCAGCTAACTTCTTCGCTGGTTGTTACGTCATAGACAGACGAATTCGTCGTAATGTCAATCGTCTTCTCACCACCTGTCTGTGGCAGATAGATAGCATTTGGAACCACGTCAAGCGTTACGTCAGCTGCACTCTGAGTCACAGCAATCTTACCAGATGCGCCGTTGGCGTTAACGAGTACATAGCTTGTGCGCTCTGTTCCAATCTTGTTTTCAGTTACCTTCACCTTCAGTACGTTACCGTCCTGAACCAACGAGAGCCAGTCGCCTTCCTGTGGAGACGATGCAATCCAGCTGTTTTGATTTGTTGTTACACTAATGTTTCTTTCACTTACGCCTTTATCAAAGGCAATACTGTTTTCAGAAAGCACCAGTGTTGGCATTTCAAATTCGTCTTCCTTTGCACATGAGAACAAGCAAAGAAGAATGCCACCTAACATTAGGGAGTAGAGTGTCTTTTTTAATTCCATACTCTTCAAGGGTTTTATTAGATAAAATATAATATTGATTAGACTTTTTTAAAAGAGAAAAATCTCTTTGTCTGGTATTTAAAAATGAGTAAAAGCTTTAAATGATGGTATTTATCTTATTCGCGCCAAATTAGATTATCTGTCGCAAATATATTATTTGATAAGAACAAAAGCAAGTCGATTTGGTTAAAATAAACTAATCATTTGTTATTTATTTCTCATCTTATACACGCATGTAAATAAATACAAATATGTTCTTTTAACACGTATTTCTGATTTACTTTTCGGCAAGTCAAGTCTTCCACCAGACTTATCACCTTATTTAATATTCTATATAACATCATTATTGTTATTATGGTCTGTAAAATTTTTCGAGTGCAAAGGTACTGGCTTCTTGTTAAGGTGGCAATACTCATTTATAAGTAATTTATTGTTGATTTTTTGTGTGATTAGGTTTTCTTATCCCTAATAAAGATTACATAATTTTGATTATTAGTTATGGTTTATTGGGTTTGTGGACTGTGAAAAATAATTACAGAATACGCTTTCTGTAAGCCTTTTGTTTATAGAAAACCGCTCTAAAAATGGGGTTTTGTAACGGTCAGATTATCAGAGTCTTACAAATACGATTTGAAAAGGGCATCTTTTAGACTCTTAAAGGGCGTTAGTTAGACCTCAAAAGGGCATCTTTTGAAAGCCAATTAAGGCTTAATTTGAGTCTAATTGGGCATTAGTTGTTTTTTAGTAGTTTGAATAATCTTTACATAATATTGGTTGTTTAATCCTCTGTGAGTGGATGAATGCAGTTGGGAGTTTGTCTGTACATTTAGGTAAGTGCTTCGTTGAAGGATAAACGTAAAAGCCCATTGATGGTATTCTATTGGTTAATCAACCGAATACAATCAATGGGCTTGTGATATATGATGATTATGTTTTATGCTTTTTTCTTCTTAGCACTTCTTCTCTTCCACCACAGGTAGTAACCACTAATAGGGAGGAAGCCACCGATAAAGGCTGCGATAGCATAGAGAACGCGTGAGAACCATCCGCCCCATGTTCCTGTGTGTAACTGCTTAAAGAGCATACCGCCCTTTGGCTTCTTACCATGCTGATCACCTTTCATGTCTTTTGCTCCCTCCTTGTGTGCTTGTGGTTGTCCTTTCATCTGACTTGCGTCCGTAGGTGCAAAAGCTTTATCGTTTGTTCCGCCCTGCTTCATTCCATCTTTAGGCTGTTGCATCTTCATTTCCTTTGGTGGCATAGGCTGACCGAAGAGTTTAGACATTCCCGTTCTGTACCAGCCGAAAGAGAAGACAGGACCTGTGAGTGCCATGAGGAAAAGGAAGATAAAGACATAGATACCTAATGACACGTGAGAGTCGTAAACAAAGCGACGGAAACCCTTGTTAGTGCTGACGGTCAAACGACTTTTCAACGCCTTCTTGGTCTTTGGCCACCAGATGACAACACCCGATAACAATACGATTGACATACAGATTGCTGACACGGCTGTAAGGATGCGTCCAAGTGACTGTCCACCCTCATGTGCATTCTCAGGTTTCATAAAGAGCCAACGGTGCAGTCGTACGATTGTTGTATAGATAGGTAACTCCTTTGCATTCATATCAAAGAGTGGTGCAAGGTCTTTTATTAGCAGTATTGCCAGACCACTGAAGCACAAAATAGCCATGACTACGCCTAATGGTAAAGCAAACCAACGGTGAATCTTTAAAAAGAATTTTCTCATATCCTAAATAATTATTGTTTTGTTATTTGTTTATCTGTTGTTTCCTCTTTTACTTATCCTTTTCCTTCCCTTTCGTTATGGATAGCTTTTAAGACTTATATGCTTAGATGATTGAAAACCCTGAAAGTTTATTTTATGAGGAAAGAAATTAGTGTTTGTTTATGTTGTTGTGGAAATCTTGTTTGTTTTCTTTGTATGAAAAAGAGGTTAACATAGCTTCATTCGCCTCCATATCCAGTTAGGGATATGTCTCCATAAGTAGGTGAGTACGCACCAACGGCTATCGATGACGCAGATGTGTCGTCGGCTGTTAATAGCCTTTATAATACTGCGTGCCACCTTTTCTGTGGTCATCAGCATCGGAAGGTGAGAGGTACCAGCGAGTAGGGGAGTGTCGACAAAGCCGGGACGAATATCGGTGAAGTGGATGTTATGATGTTTACAAGCTGCGAGTTGTTCCAATGCTTGTAGATAGGTGTTCTGCATTGCCTTTGTTGCACTGTATGCAGGAGCCGGTCCGAGTCCTTTTGTTCCAGCAATAGAGCTGATACAAGCGATGTGTCCACCTCCCTTATTGGCAAAATAGCGATAGGCACAGCCAATCATTCGTGTGAATCCAACAGCGTTGGTTTCCATTGTTTTGAGTTCTATGTCAGCATTAAGACTTGGGTTTTGCCAACCGATTCCTGCTGCATGAAAATAGAGGTCGATGCCGTTCATACGTTCTATAAGTTGCAGTAAGGAAGTCTCTGCATCTTCGTTATTTACATCAATCTGTGTTGTGTAAACCCGCTCTGGTGCCATAGCTTGCAAGTCTGTCAACTTGTCTATACGACGAGCAGCCACACCAACCGCCCATCCTTGTGCGATGAACAGTCGTGCTACTTCATGTCCGATACCGCTGCTGGCGCCTACGACGATTGCCTTTTTCATTTCAGTAAGTCTTTAGGTAAGAGTTCGTTGAGGCTATCTTCACGAATAATCTTCGGTGCAGCCTTGCCGGGAAGCACTAAAACTTTTTTACCATTGCGGTAGATATGCAACTGTCGTGAACGAATCACAGTTGTTATCTCATCATCATTCTGCATCGCCTGCCATATAGGATAGTAAACACCCTCCTCATTAAAGAGCTTCTTCTGCAGGTGTGAACACATATTGGTAGTATCGAGTTCTATCATTTTTTTCGTTAAATTTGGATGTTATTACGTGGATACAATATCGTTTTCTAATCTTACTTTCTGCAAAGTTAGGAAAATAAAGCCGTATAACAAGCAATGAATTGGAAAATACGTGTTTTGTGTAAGGATGTGTAGTTGTGGTTATTAGAATGTTTTCCTTTCTATATTAAGTTGTCAGAAAAGAAAAAGGTGCAAGCCACGTAATCCATTGGCTTACACCTTTCTTGCGGAAAGAGGGGGATTCGAACCCCCGATACCCTTTAGGGGTATACACGCTTTCCAGGCGTGCCTCTTCAACCACTCGAGCATCTTTCCTTGTGAATCCTAACGTATATCGTCTATATGTTAGCCTCAAATTGGTTTGCAAAAATAGAACTTTAGTTTTACAATAATGCGGCAGTAAAGAGGATTTTAAGTTTCTTTAAAGTTTTAGAGTAGTCTTCTCTTGTGATATTCTTCTTAGTTCGTTATTGCTAAATTGTAGTTTTCTTATGTAATAGTAACTGTTTGAAATATAAGATTTAGTCTTGTGAAAGGGGTGTTTTGTTGCAAAATATTTTATTAAAATGTCTCTTAGTTTTGTAATAATAAAATCTGCCATAAGGTAGATAAAATCTCATTGTAATCATAGATGATAGCACTGTTCATAGGTCTTGTGGCAATTAAATGAAATATACTATGTTTTTTTTATCTTTATATCCTGCCTAATTCATGGAAAATTAGTATCTTTGCATTTTAGTTTAGAACCAACGATTTTCGTTTTAGAAGATAATAATTAAACATACATACATCGTGGCTGAAACAAAGTACATTTTCGTTACGGGCGGCGTAGTTTCTTCACTTGGTAAAGGAATTATCTCGTCATCAATCGGTAAGCTTCTTCAAGCAAGAGGTTACAACATTACCATTCAGAAATTTGATCCGTACATCAACATTGACCCAGGTACGCTGAACCCTTACGAGCATGGTGAGTGCTACGTAACAGAGGATGGTATGGAGACCGACCTCGACCTCGGTCACTATGAGCGCTTCACTGGTATTAAGACTACGAAGGCGAACTCTATGACAACGGGACGTATCTATAAGAGCGTTATTGACAAGGAGCGTCGTGGCGACTACTTGGGTAAGACTATTCAGGTTGTTCCTCATATTACGGACGAAATCAAACGTAATATTAAGCTTTTGGGGCAGAAGTATCACTATGACTTTGTGATTACTGAGATTGGTGGTACTATTGGCGACATTGAGTCAGCTCCATTCCTTGAGGCTATTCGCCAGTTGAAGTGGGAATTGGGTAAGCGTGCCATCAACCTTCACTTGACATATGTTCCTTATCTTAAGGCTGCAGGTGAATTGAAGACAAAGCCAACTCAGCACAGCGTAAAGGAATTGCAGAGTGTAGGTATTCAGCCAGATGTGCTCGTGATGCGTACAGAAAAGCATCTTGACGATGATATCCGTAAGAAGGTTGCTGCTTTCTGTAATGTTGATTTCGACTGCGTTGTACAGAGTGAGGACCTCCCAAGTATCTATGATGTTCCTGTAAATATGTTAGAGCAGGGTTTGGATGCTGCTATTCTGCGTAAGTGCGGTGAGGAAGTTGGTCCTAAACCTGCGCTCGGTCCTTGGAAGGAGTTCCTTGATCGTCAGCGTAAAGCAACTAAGGAAGTACACATTGGACTTGTTGGTAAATATGACTTGCAGGATGCTTATAAGAGTATTCGTGAAGGATTGTTGCAGGCTGGAACCTATAACGACCGTAAAACAGTTATTACCTTTATCAATTCTGAGGAACTGACAGAGGAGAATGTAGCTGAGAAACTTAAGGGACAAGACGGTATTGTGATTTGTCCGGGCTTTGGTCAGCGTGGTATTGAAGGTAAGATTGTTGCTGCTCACTATACTCGTACACACGATATCCCAACCTTCGGTATCTGTCTTGGTATGCAGATGATGGTGATTGAGTTTGCTCGTAATGTCCTTGGGTATAAGGATGCTAACTCACGAGAGATAGATGAGAAGACTGTACACAATGTGATTGATATTATGGAGGAGCAGAAGAATATCACCAATATGGGTGGTACGATGCGCCTTGGAGCCTATGAGTGCGTACTGCGTCAGGGTTCACATACCTTTAATATCTATAAGCAAGAGCATATACAGGAGCGCCATCGTCATCGTTATGAGTTCAATAACGACTATGAAAAGGAGTTTGAGAAGCATGGTATGATGTGTGTTGGTCGCAATCCAGAGAGCGACTTGGTTGAAATCGTTGAGATACCAGGTTTGAAGTGGTATATTGGAACACAGTTCCACCCAGAGTATCAGTCAACTGTACTCGGTCCACATCCGCTCTTCCTCGACTTCGTAAAGACTTCAATTGAAAATCAGAAAAACAAATAAATGGATAAAAGAACAATCACAGGGTTTGTACTTATTGCCCTGATCCTCTTTGGTTTTGCTTGGTGGCAGCAGCCATCAGCTGAACAGGTAGCACAGCAGAGAGCTGAATTTGTAAAGGATTCTATCGCTTCTGCTAAGAAAGCACAGACTGCGAAACTTACTGCTGAGAAGCAGGCACAGCTGAAGGCTGCGCAGGCTACTGATACAACAGCTCTATTTTATGCTGCTTTGAATGGCAAGGCACAGGATATTATATTGAAAAATAGTAAGGTTGAGCTGACTTTGAGTACCAAGGGTGGTGTTGTGAAGAAGGCTGTTATCAAAAACTATATCGGTCATAATATAGCTGTTAAGGATGGTTCACAGGACCAGAAGAATGTTACTTTGTTTAGTGGTGACGACCAGAGCCTTAACTTTATGTTGGCTGCAAAGAATAGTAATATTGAGACAAAAGACCTTATCTTCACTCCTTCAAATGTGACAGATTCTACTGTTACGCTTACTGCTGTGGCAGGAGAGGGTAAGACACTTACCTTGAACTATACACTTGGTAAGGACTATTTGCTCAATATGTCTTTGCAGGCAGAGGGTATGGGTGGACTCTTTGCTCCAAATTATAACCAGATAGATATTAACTGGCAGGAGCGTTGTAAGCAGCAGGAACGTGGTTTCACATTTGAGAACCGCTATGCAACACTTACCTATAAGAAGCATGATGGGGGTACTGATTACTTGAGTGAGACTTCTGAAAAGGAAGAGACAACAGAGGACCCAATGGATTGGGTAGCTTTCAAAAACCAGTTCTTCTCTGCTGTGATGATTGCAAAGGATAACTTTGCAACAGGTGCAAAGCTTAAGAGTACACCACTTGAGAAGTCTTCTCATTACCTCAAGCACTATGAGGCTAACATGAAGGCTGGTTTTGATCCAGCAGGTAAGCGCCCTTCAGAGTTCGAATTCTACTTTGGTCCTAATGACTTCCGTCTGCTTCAGTCTGTTGAAACAGAGAGTAAGTTTGCAAAGGAACTTGATATGGAACGCCTCGTATATCTTGGTTGGCCATTGTTCCGCATTATCAACCGTTGGTTTACTCTTTATGTATTCGATTGGTTGAGTAAGGTGTTCCCTATGGGAGTTGTATTGATTCTCATTACCTTATTATTAAAGCTTATTACCTTCCCAATGGTGAAGAAGAGCTATATGAGTTCTGCTAAGATGCGTGTGTTGAAGCCAAAGTTGGATGAAGCAACGAAGCAATTCAATAAGCCAGAAGACCAGATGCAGAAGCAACAGGCTATGATGCAGAAGTATTCAGAGTATGGAGTGAGTCCTTTGTCAGGCTGTCTTCCTATGTTAATACAGATGCCTATCTGGATTGCGATGTTCAACTTCGTACCGAATGCTATTCAGCTTCGTGGTCAGAGCTTCCTTTGGATGCATGACCTCAGTACTTTCGATCCAATCTTCTCATGGAGCCATGACGTTTGGCTCGTTGGTGATCATATCTCATTGACTTGTATTCTCTTCTGTGGTGCCAACTTACTTTACACATGGTTTACCATGCAGCAGCAGAAGGATCAGATGGTTGGACAGCAGGCTGATCAGATGAAGATGATGCAGTGGATGATGTTTGGTATGCCATTGTTCTTCTTCTTCATGTTTAATGACTATTCATCAGGTCTGAACTTCTATTACTTTATATCTCTCTTCTTCTCAGCTGCTATCATGTGGGCATTGCGCAAGACAACCAATGAGGAGAAACTTCTGGCTATCCTTGAAGCACGTCGTGAAGAGCGAAAGAACAACCCTAAGAACAATATGGGTAGTGGACTCTTCGCTCGTATGCAGGCTTTACAGGAGTTACAGAAGCAGCAGCAAGAAGAACTTCGACGCAAGCAAGATGAGCTAAATAAGAAAAAGAAAGGTCTATAACTATGAACAAAAACTTAACCATGGCAATGACTGCGGCTCTGATGATGAGTGGTAGCGTTGCACAAGCACAGGATGTGAACATCGGACGTAACAACATTACGTTGACAAGTGACCTCATGACGCCTGAGACACTTTGGGCTATGGGACGTATCGGTGCTGCACAAGCCTCACCTGATGGCAAGAAGATTGTCTATCAGGTGGGTTATTACAGTGTCAAAGAAAACAAAGGACACCAGGTACTACGCGTGATGGATGCCGATGGTAAGAACGATCGTCTGCTGACTACCTCTGCAAAGAGTGAGGGCGATGCAGCATGGCTCGACAATAATACCTTGGCATTCCTTACAGGTGGACAGCTGTGGACAATGAATGCAGATGGTACTAACCGTAAGCAGTTGACACATTCGGATATCGACATCGAAGGTTTCCGATTCTCTCCAGACCGTAAGCGTGTTGTTCTCATCAAGAGTATCCCTTACTATGGCACTATCAAGCAGAACCCAAGCGACTTGCCAAAGGCTACGGGTATGGTCATCACCGATATGAACTATCGTCACTGGGACCATTACGTTACAACAAATGCACATCCATTTGTTGCAGATGTTACTGCTGAGGGTGTTGGAGCAGGTATTGATGTACTCGAAGGCGAACCTTACGAGAGTCCGTTGGCTCCATTTGGTGGTATTGAGCAGATTGATTGGAGCAAGG
This sequence comes from Prevotella sp. ICM33, assembly GCF_000517825.1. Classification (NCBI taxonomy): domain Bacteria; kingdom Pseudomonadati; phylum Bacteroidota; class Bacteroidia; order Bacteroidales; family Prevotellaceae; genus Prevotella; species Prevotella sp. ICM33. Next base: position 23,986 of record NZ_JACD01000101.1, on the reverse strand, counting down.
ATTCTAAGTTCATTGCTTATACCTGCCGTAAGAAGGAAGGTACACAGTATGCTATCTCTACCGATGCTGACATATATATATATAATGTGGAGACTCGCCAAACAAAGAATCTCTGCAAGCCAGCCGACTATGTTGAGCCAAAGATTGATGCTACAAAGAGTATGCGCAATCAGGCTGTAAATCATCAGGCTGGCGATATGAATGTAGGTTACGATGTTAATCCTAAGTTCTCACCTGACGGCAAGTACATTGCATGGCAAAGTATGAAGAACGATGGTTATGAGAGTGACCGCAACCGCCTCTGTGTCTATGAATTGGCAACAGGCAAGAAGACATACGTTGCTGAAAGCTTTGATTCAAATGTAGACGACTACACATGGAGCCTTAATTCAAAGGACCTTTATTTCATTGGTGTATGGCATGCTACAGTGAATGTCTATCAGACGAATCTTAAGGGTGAGGTGAAGCAGCTGACAGAAGGCGATCATAACTATGTAAGCATCTCACTCCTTGGTGATAAGAAGTTGCTTGCTATCCGTCAGAGCATCTCTCAAGCTAATGAAATCTTTGCTATAACTCCTGCTAAGAAGGAGAAAGCAAGCGTTCAGACACAGCTCAGCTTTGAGAATAAGCACATCTATGACCAGTTAGCTTTGGGTGATGTAAAGTCTCGTTGGGTAAAGACAACTGATGGTAAGGAAATGATGGAATGGGTAATTACTCCTCCACACTTCGATCCAAATAAGAAGTACCCTACATTGCTCTTCTGTGAAGGCGGACCACAAAGTCCTGTTTCTCAGTTCTGGAGCTATCGTTGGAACTTCCAGATAATGGCAGCCAATGGCTATGTCATCATTGCACCAAACCGTCGTGGCTTGCCAGGCTTTGGTAGTGCATGGAACGAGGAAGTTAGTACCGATTGGACTGGTCAGTGTATGAACGACTACCTCTCAGCAATTGACGATGCAGCTAACAATCTCCCATTTGTAGACAAAGACCGCTTAGGTGCTGTTGGTGCTTCATTTGGTGGCTTCTCTGTTTATTATCTTGCTGGTATTCACAACAAGCGCTTCAAGTGTTTCATCTCTCATGATGGTGCTTTCAATCTTGAGAGTATGTACACAGATACAGAGGAGGCTTGGTTCAGCAACTGGGAGTATGACGATGCATATTGGAATAAGGACAAGAGCGAAGCTGCAAAGCGTACTTACGCAAACAGTCCTCATTTGAATGTTGATAAGTGGGATACTCCAATCCTTTGTATCCACGGCGAGAAAGACTATCGTATTAATGCTAATCAAGGAATGGGTGCTTTCAATGCAGCTCGTCTGCGTGGTATCCCTGCTGAGTTACTTCTCTATCCTGATGAGAACCACTGGGTATTGAAACCACAAAACAGTGTTCTCTGGCAGCGTACATTCTTTAATTGGCTCGACCGCTGGCTGAAGAAGTAGGTGATTAGTAGACAAGTGAACGAGTTAACAAGTAGACAAGTTGCTTGATAGTATCCACTCGTTCACTCGTCAACATGTTCACTCGTTCACTTTCAACTTATAATCTAACAAACAACTTGTTTACTTGTCAACTTGTCAAACTTGTCAACTTGTCCTCTCGTAAACTTGTTAACTAAAAAAATCATCATGACTGATAAAATTCAAACATCATTGAGAGATTCAGCAGCGATGCGCTGGACGGCTCTCCTCCTTTTATCCCTGGCAATGTTCTGTGCCTACATCTTTGTTGATATCCTTTCTCCAATCAAGGAGTTGATGCAGGAGCAGAGAGGTTGGGACTCAACCGCATTCGGTACTATGCAGGGTTCAGAGACATTCCTTAATGTCTTCGTGTTCTTCCTCATCTTCGCAGGTATCATCCTCGATAAGATGGGCGTTCGTTTCACTGCTATCTTGTCTGGTGCAGTGATGTTAGCTGGTGCTTTAATCAAGTACTATGCCATCAGCGACAGCTTTGCTGGTAGTGCACTTGACGTATGGTTTACCAATAACCTCAACCACATTCCTGTCTTCGAGCAGTTGGGTGTATCTCCTTTCTATCAGGGTATGCCAGCCTCTGCAAAGGTTGCAGCTTGTGGTTTCATGATATTTGGTTGTGGCGTTGAGATGGCAGGTATCACTGTTTCTCGTGGTATTGTAAAGTGGTTCAAGGGTCGTGAGATGGCATTGGCAATGGGTTCAGAGATGGCTTTAGCTCGTCTTGGCGTTGCTACCTGTATGATTTTCTCGCCATTCTTTGCAAAACTCGGTGGCGATATTAATGTTTCTCGTTCTGTTGCCTTTGGTGTAGTACTTATCTGTATTGCATTGATGATGTTCATCGTTTACTTCTTCATGGATAAGAAGCTTGATTCACAGACAGGTGAAGCAGAAGAGAAGGAAGACCCATTCAAGATTAGCGACCTTGGTAAGATTCTTTCAAGTATGGGCTTCTGGCTTGTTGCATTGCTCTGTGTACTTTATTACTCAGCTATCTTCCCATTCCAGAAGTATGCTGTAAATATGCTCCAGTGTAACCTCACTTTCCATGAGCTTCCAGCAGATTCATACTGGGCTTCATCAAGTGTGACTATCATACAGTACGTTATCATGCTCGTTGTTGCTGCTACTGCATTCATGTTCAACTTCATGAAGAATAAGGCTTTGAAGAATCTTATGCTCTTCTTTTCTATATTCTTCCTTGTTGCTTACTGCTACATGGGTTATATGCGTCAGTCTGCAGAGTCTATCTTTGCTGTATTCCCACTGCTCGCAGTAGGTATTACACCAATCCTTGGTAGCTATGTTGACCATAAGGGTAAGGCTGCTTCTATGCTCGTTTTGGGTTCATTACTTCTGATTGTTTGTCACCTCACTTTTGCCTTTGTTCTCCCACAGTTCAAGTCAAGTCAGGTAGGTGGCGTTATCGTTGCTTATGTAACCATCCTTGTTCTCGGTGCTTCTTTCTCACTCGTACCAGCTTCATTGTGGCCAAGTGTTCCAAAGCTTGTAGATGCAAAGATTATCGGTTCTGCTTACGCCCTCATCTTCTGGATTCAGAATATCGGTCTGTGGTTGTTCCCACTTCTTATTGGTAAGGTACTTGATAAGACAAACGTAGGTGTTACTGATCCAACACAACTCAACTACACAGCTCCGTTGGTTATGCTTGCTGGTTTGGGTGTGATAGCTCTTATCATTGGTCTTACTTTGAAGGTAGTAGATAAGAAGCGCAACCTCGGTTTGGAAGAGCCAAATATCAAGGAATAATAGTTGTATGACAACGGGTGAAAGCCTATGTACTCAAGTAGTAATGAGTCACCTGTAAGTTGTTGTACAGCTTAAAATAAATTATATTGGAAAGTCCTCGCAAGCACATTTTTGCTTGTGAGGACTTTTTATTTATAAAATGATAAAGTTTCTGTGAGTTCGGTACCTCCTTATTAAGTTCTTCTTAAAGTCTTTATATTTGTTGATTTTGTAAAGAAAAATCACATAACCAATTTTAATTGATGCTTAACAGTGTTTGAATTAACGCTCAATTGGCTTTTTAAAGATGCCCTTTTGAGGTCTAACTAACGCCCTTTTGAACCCTTATTAAGCACCTGTAGAAATGCTACTTTGTAAAAGTTTAGTTAATAAGGAGTTATGCGTGTGTGGCTTTTGGTGGTTTTGAGCATTAAAAAGAGGCTTGTTGTTGAGTCTTATGTCAATACTTTTCGCTGCTGATGATGTATGAAAAGTGGTATGATAAGAGCTGATATAATCGAGAAATCTATTGGTTGAATAGGGGAAAAAAGCATGAAAATGAAGAAACCCGCACAATTGTTGTACGGGTTTCTTTGTATTAGTCATCCTTTATAAAAGGATATTGGTTTATTCTACGCTATTAATTATAGGTAGAAATGTTTTTACTCCTCGTCCTCTTCATCATCATCTAAAACAACGTCAGCAACCTTCATACCCTCGATAGGTAAGGTGCGATCGATAACAGCATTGTAAGAGATTGAACTCTCGCTGCGTGATAGACCAAGTGGCATCAGCTTGTCGTGAATGACAGACATAAGGTGATGGTTGTTGTATGCGTAAATCTTCAAGAAGAGGTCATACTCACCTGTGGTGTAGTGACACTCTACAATCTCTGGAATCTGACGCAGAGCTTCAACAACATCATCAAATTTCTCAGGATTCTTAAGGTTCAAACCAATGAATGCACAGGTCTCATAACCAATACGTTCTGGGTCTATAATAAACTGTGAACCCTTAATTACTCCAAGATTTGTTAACTTCTGAATACGTTGATGAATGGCTGCACCGCTGACGTTACATGCACGTGCAACCTCAAGGAATGGAATTCTTGCATCCTCAGAGATGAGGTGCAGAATCTTCTTATCAAGACGATCTAAACTTCTATGTGCCATTATTTACAATTTGATTTTGTGTACAAAGGTATTAAAAAAACTCTTAATAAGCAAGTTAAAAAGTCGTTTTTTACAACAAATTACAACTTTATAACCTACTTCAGTTTGTTATTCCTACTCATTGTGGCTGTAAAGTTGACATTCAACACGTTAGCCTCTCTCAGCACTTGTTTGAGATCCATAATCGTACCCATATCTGCATGGCGGTCTGCCTTGATGCTTACACTTAGCTCCTTGCGCTGTTCTGGCGGTAAAGCGGCAGAGAGTTGAATCAGATATTTCCTTATTTCAGGAATCGTTGTAATATGGTCATTTAATTGTACAACCATCTTCTCTCCTTCTACTTGTCCAAGGCTATTGATGGGACGACCAATATAGATGTGCTGTATAGTTGAATTATTATACATGCGTGAAAGCTCTGTTGCCATTGGCACTTGGTACTTTACGTGTACATTTGCTTTCCTCATGTGTACAACTAACATGAAGAAGAAGAGAATAGAGAAGATAAGATCGGGCATAGAAGCTGTGTTCAATGCAGGAATTTCATGATTTCTTCCACGATAGAGTTTCATTCTGTACCCCCTTTCTCTGTGTTGTCTGCCTTGCTAACAGTATACACCTCTGATATTCGCATAGGTAATTCGTCGGCTATTTGCTTCTGCTGTTCGTTGCTACATAGCTCAAACTCTTTTCCAAAAAGATTGAGTGCGCGTTGGTTGCGAAGGGTGTTATACGCTGCAACTAATTGGTTTTGCACGTGGATATAAGTATCGTATGAAGCGTTACGGCTGCTCTGCAACTGGATAAGATGCCCCTTTCCGTTAGTTTGAATAAGCTGTGTTGCGCGCTGTAAGAGCTCCTTCATCGTCACAGCCTTTCCATCAAGTGTCACTTGATTCTTCGCATCGATAACAATACGCATTACTTTTCTGCTATCAACGGCAGCAGGTGGTGTCTTTGTTTTGTCGATAGCAGGCAACTGACGTGACAGTCCTTTGTCGAGGTCCATAGAAGAGGCAACAAGGAAGAATATCAACAGCATGAACGAAATATCTGCCGTTGACGTCGTATTTAGTATAGGAACTTTCCTTCGTTCTCTCTTACGAAACATCATTTTCCGCGTCCCTTTCTGTAATAACGAGTCGCTCCAAAGGCTACTACTCCTGCTGCAAGAATAAGTAAAAGTAGTGAACTGTTCACAAACATATCTGTCATTCGAAGCCAGAAGCTATCTGTGAAGTTCTCTCCATTGACCATCATTGTCTGCGTAGAACCGAAAACAAAGGTCAAGAGTAAGATGAGTGCTGTTATTCCATATGTAGTATAGGTAATCCTTCTTGCAGGAATACCATTCGTCATTCCTTCACTTCGGTTGGCTCTTCGTATGCCACGAACTACGGCAACGATAGAGGTTATAGTTGTGATAGCAAGCAATCCCCACATAAACCCAAGCAAAACGTCGGTAAGCATAGGTGCATTGAATGCTGTGTTGCCTGTAAAAGGGGTGTCATAGCCAATGAGATAGAATGCCAAAAAGACAATAGCTGATAATGCTACTATCACGTAGAGGACACGCTGTGATATGCGTTCCTCGTCCATCTTTGCTATACCTTTTATTTTCATCATACCACTTTTTAATTCAGAATTCATAATTCAGAATTCATAATTATGATTACTTCTTTAATTCATAATTCATAATTCATAATTATGATTACTTCTTTAATTCAGAATTCAAAATTCATAATTCATAATTATGATTACCGATGTCTTCTATGTTTGTTATAGAAAGAAACTTGGTAAGAATAGTTGAATATGAATATCATAATTCTTGCTTACTAATAAGCTCCCATTCGAGTATTTGTTAATGTATTGTGACTCATAAGTAATCATAATTATGAATTTTGAATTATGAATTTTGAATTTCTCAATTATGAATTATGAATTGATTTAAGTTTATACTTCATGATTGCATCCAACAATGAGATGGCTGATTCTTCCATCTGTGCTGTGATATGGTCAATCTTTGAGAGGATATAGTTGTAGAATATCTGCAGTACGAGGGCTACGATGATACCGAAGATGGTTGTAATCAAAGCCACCTTCATACCTGATGCCACAATCGTTGGACTAATATCGCCAGCCTCTTGAATCTGGTCGAATGCCATAACCATACCGATAACGGTTCCAAGGAAACCGAGTGATGGAGCCATTGCAATGAAGAGTGTAATCCATGAACAGCCCTTCTCAAGGTTAGCACTCTGAACACTACCGTATGAGGTAACGCTACGTTCGATATTTTCTATAGAATCGTCTATACGCAACAGACCTTGATAACAGATGGAAGCTACTGGTCCACGTGTGTCGCGGCTCAGTGCTTTTGCCTGTTCAATCTCGCCTGCAACAATCATATCTTCCAACTTACCAACAAATCGTTTGGCGTCTATTTCTGAAAGACTTAAATAGATAATGCGTTCAATACAGAATGCTAAACCTAACACCAAAGCTAATGCTACCAACGACATGAAGCCGGCATTACCCTCGATGAACTTACGCTTTAAGGATTGGTGGATGCCCGTATCTTGTGCGGTTGCTGTTTTAACGGTTGCTGTATCGGCTACACCTGTCTCGTTCAGTGCATCATCTGAAAGTGTGTCAGCAGTAGCTGCGGTCGCTGCTTTGGCTGGTGCCTGTGCTGAAACGATGGTTGAGCAAGAGAAGGAGAGTATTGTTATGATTGAAAACAACGCTATTAATTTCTTCATATTCTTAAAACCTGTAGTGGTCTCCTTTTTATAACGGCATTGCTGCCTTGGTTGTGAAAGGCTTTTTAGCCTATGTATATGACGGCTGAATTACCTCTATAATTATCTGCGCAAAGGTATATAAAATTGTAATAACAGCCAAATCTTGTGCTTGAAAAGATTAAACCTAAATCGGTTTATTAGATTACAACGCTCATATTTTTACGATAACTATCCCCAATTAGATGCTCTCACAAAGGGGAATAAATACAAGGTAAAATGTGAATAGATTTAGTGTTTAATCGTTTTCTACAAACAACTTATTCCTTGATTATGCAATATATGTAAACTATTTTCAGACGACTTGAGTCCAATACATGCCCTTTAGGCTTCTTAAAGACGCCCTTTTGGCTTGCAAAAGGTGCCCTTTAAGCCCCTTACTAACGCCCTTTTGAAGTCCAATTAAGCATCTTTTGATATGCTACTTTCTAACTAATTGATTTCCTTTTGGTTACAAGTCTTCCTTTTATATGTGTTTTTGTCCTTATTTATAGATTTTTTATTTGAAAGTATGTAATGATTTTTCGAATCTCTATCCGTATCTTTGAGGTATTAAAAAGAAAAGGTATGCTGTGCTGGAAGATTATAATAAAATATGTAGTTTGATAGTTTTTATCCTATCATTTTGTTTAATAAGCTACTTCAGTCCTTCCGTTAAAACTATGTAAGAATCATCTATAGATTTAACGGAAGAAACATATTTATTTCTTAAAACTCTGTATAATAGCGTTCTTCTCTTCTGCTTTTTGAGCTTCTTTGTTTGCTTCCAAAGCATTCTTCTTGCGGTGATACTGCATCACTTTCTTACCAAAAAGAGCAGCCATAGAGTCTTCAGAGAGGTAGCGCATAGAACCAGAGTCAAAGCCGACAGAGTCTTGTGGGATGCGGTGTCCCTGTTCGTCAAGTGTGTCTTTATAGATATAAAGTCTACCATTGAAGATGTGCCAGCTCGTATAAACAGTCACCTTAGGATATTCCACAGGACTTTCATCTTCCAAAGAGTTAGCTTTCATGACATAACCCACTGGCGAAGCTTGGTTATAACTCTTCAGTGTAAAGCCATATTCACGTGGTGTAAACAAGGCAGCCTTCATAGAATCGCTCATGCCAGCTAATATTTCCTCCTCTGTCTTCGTAGGGTTAGGCTTCAACTTTGGCAATACTTGGAAAGTCCATGTACCCTTCATTTGTTCAAGATTAATAACCATTTCTGCCTCAAAGGGGTCAATAGGATTAGGAACGATTGCTAATTCGTCGCCTATCTCGGGTGTACCATAAACCATGCCATTGCGTTTTGCTGTTACAATGTCAAACTTTACAGGGTCACCTCCCTCATTTGGTAGGAGAACAATTATAGAATCAGAGCAACCATCGCACGCCAATCCGTAGCGTGTACTATCACCTTTCATTTGAACCTCAACATCGATAGCACTGTGATCTCCAGTCGATACTTGGTTGTAACAAGCTGTAAGGAAAAGCAGTGCAAAGCCGAAGAGAGGGAAAAACATTTTCTTCATGTACTAACTTTTAGACTGCAAAGATAGTCAATTATTGCAAAAAATATTAGCGGTCAGTCGTTTTTTGGAAATTTTTATCTAATTTTGCAGGTCAGATTGCATGCTGCAATCCCTTCATTAAGTAACATATTGAAAATATATATGGGAAAGAAAATTGAGTTCAGTCTCATTTATCGAGACATGTGGCAGAGCTCTGGTAAGTTCCAGCCACGTAAGGATGAGTTAGTTCGTATCGCACCAGTCTTCGTTGAGATGGGCTGTTTTGCACGTGTAGAAACCAATGGTGGTGCATTTGAACAGGTTAATCTTTTAGCTGGTGAGAACCCAAACGAGTCTGTACGTGCCTACACCAAGATTCTGCATGAAGCTGGTATCAAGACGCACATGCTTGACCGCGGTCTGAACGCTTTGCGTATGTATCCTGTTCCTGATGAAGTTCGTGCATTGATGTATCGTGTAAAGCATGCTCAGGGTGTGGATATCACTCGTCTTTTCGACGGTCTGAATGACATTCGTAATATTGCGCCTGCATTGAAGTGGGCTAAGGAAGCTGGTATGACTCCACAGGGAACACTCTGTATCACTACCTCTCCTGTTCATACAATTGAGTACTACTGTAAGTTGGCTGATGAGGAAATTGCAGCTGGTGCAGAGGAACTTTGTTTGAAGGATATGGCTGGTATCGGTCAGCCTGCATTCCTTGGTGAGTTGACTCGTCGCATTAAGGAGAAACATCCAGACATTATTCTTGAATATCACGGTCACTCTGGTCCAGGTTTGTCAATGGCTTCTATGCTTGAGGTAGCCAAGAATGGTATTGATATTCTTGATGTTGCTATTGAGCCATTGTCATGGGGTAAGGTTCACCCAGACGTGATCTCTGTACAGAGCATGTTGAAGAACGCTGGCTTTGATGTACCAGAAATCAACATGGATGCCTACATGAAGGCACGTGCTATGACTCAGGAGTTTATTGATGAGTGGCTCGGCTACTTCATCAACCCACAGAACAAGATTATGAGTTCATTGCTTCTTGAGTGTGGTTTGCCAGGTGGTATGATGGGTTCTATGATGGCTGATCTTGGTGGTATTCGTTCAACTATCAATAACCTCCGCAAGAAGAAGGGCGAACCAGAGCTTTCTGTAGATGATATGCTCGTTAAGTTGTTCGATGAGGTGGCATATGTATGGCCACGCGTAGGTTATCCTCCATTGGTAACTCCATTCTCACAATACACAAAGAACATTGCTCTTATGAACCTCCTCACCCTTGAGCAGGGTAAGGGTCGCTTCGTAATGATGGACGATTCTATGTGGGGTATGATTCTTGGTAAGAGTGGTCGTGTTCCTGGTGAGATATGTCAGGAGTTGAAAGACCTTGCTAAGCAGAAAGGTCTTGAGTTCACTGATGCCGATCCTCACACCTTACTTGCAAACGCTCTTGACGACTTCCGTAAGGAAATGGATGAGAACGGATGGGATTATGGACAGGATGATGAGGAACTCTTCGAGTTGGCTATGCACCCAGAGCAGTATCGTAACTACAAGAGCGGACAGGCTAAGAAGAACTTCCTTGCTGACCTTCAGGCTGCAAAGGATGCTAAACTCGGTGCAAAGGTAAGCCCAGAGGAGGCAGCAGCATTCAAGCATGCTAAGGCTGATGCTATTGTTTCTCCTGTTAAGGGTCAGCTCTTCTGGGAATTCCAGGGTGATGGTGAGGCTGCTCCAGCTATCGAACCATTCATCGGTAAGGAGTATAAAGAAGGTGATGTGTTCTGCTACGTTCAGGCTCCTTGGGGTGAGTTTGTAACTGTTCCTGCTGCCCTTGGTGGTAAGTTAGTGGAAATCAACGCTAAGCAGGGTGCTAAGGTAGACAAGGGCGACGTTATCGCTTACATCGAGAGAGCACACGAAGAATAAAGAATCATTATTATAAATGATAGGGCCACGGCTCCTCATTCATGGCGGTGTAAGCCGACTGGGAGAGGAGGTGTGGCTTTTTTCGTGATATGGATTACCAAGTAATTATCAATAAATACTATCCTGAGGATAACGAACTACGTCATATCCTTCTTGTTCATAGTCGTGCTGTAGCGGATAAAGCACTTGCTATTGCTGATCGTCATCCAGAGTTATCGCTTGACCGTCAGTTTATAGAGGAAGCTGCTATGCTGCATGATATAGGTATTGTTCGTTGCAATGCCCCAGGTATACAATGTTTCGGCACTGAGCCTTATATCTGTCATGGTCGTATTGGTGCAGAGATGTTGCGTGCAGAAGGCTTCCCTCGACATGCTCGCGTTTGTGAACGTCATACTGGAGCGGGTATCACTCGTAGCCAAATCATTGCACAAAAGCTGCCACTTCCTCAGCAAGACTTCCTCCCTGAAACCATGGAAGAGAAGGTAATTTGTTATGCTGATAAGTTCTTTTCCAAGTCTCATCTTGATGAAGAGAAGACGATAGAGCAGGCAATAGCAAGTCTTTCCAAGTTTGGCAAAGAAGGTGTTGCACGCTTTCGTGAGTGGGTTAAGATGTTCTAAAACGGCATTGAGCGTATTGACAACCTTATTATAGGAAAGCAATATATTAGCTGTTTTATCTCAGTCGTAGGTCATTCGGATGATTTATTAGGCGTGTAATAGTTTTAATCATTATTTCTTTGTACTTTTGTAGTATGATAAGAAAGAACCCATATACAGAAGAAAAATATAAGCATTATAAGGTGACGGCCCCCGCTCCATTGCTTGAATGGTTGCTGGCTAACCTGAATGAGAGTAAGAGTAAGGTTAAGGCAACGCTACAGAATCGTGGTATCAAGGTGAATGGTAAGTGCGTTACACAGTTTGACCATCCACTGAAGACTGGCGACAAGATATCTGTTAGTAAGAGCAAGAAGAACGATCTCTTCCGTAGTCGCTATGTGAAGATCGTCTATGAAGACAGATTTTTGGTAGTGATTGAGAAGAATATTGGTATTCTTTCAATGGCTGCTGGTCATTCTTCATTGAATGTGAAGACTGTTCTTGACGATTATTTCCGTAAGACAAAGCAAAAGTGTACGGCACATGTTGTCCATCGACTTGACCGTGACACATCAGGACTGATGATTTATGCTAAGGACATACAGACGGAGCAGTTGCTTGAACATGACTGGCATAATATTGTTTATGACCGTCGTTATGTGGCTGTAGTCAGTGGTGAGATGGAGCATGATGAGGGTACGATTGCCAACTGGCTAAAGGATAATAAGTCATACGTAACCTATAGTTCGCCAGTGGATAATGGTGGAAAATATGCCGTTACGCATTTCCATGTACTTGATCGTACGGTAGCGCACAGCCTTGTTGAGTATCAGTTAGAGACAGGTCGTAAGAACCAGATTCGTGTACATTCAGCCGATATGGGGCATCCTGTCTGCGGTGACATAAAGTATGGTAATGGCGATGACCCACTTCATCGTCTTTGTCTACATGCATACGTACTCTGTTTTCATCATCCTGTTACACACCAGCGTATGGAGTTTGAGACACCAATACCTGCTGTATTCAGACATTTATTCAAATAAGAGCATGCTCTAATGGAGAATTTACAATATTTTATAGCCCTCCTTGCCGTATTAGTTATCGGTCTTATTCTGATTAAGAAGATAACAGGTTGTATCTTTCGCATCATCATTACACTTGCAGTTCTTGCTTTTGCCTATTGGGCTTTGACTGGTTTGCACGTCCTTTAGAAATCCTTTTATTGAATTATTTACGTGAGAATAGATATTGCTTTCTCACGTAAATAATTCTTTTTTTATAGTGTTATCTGATTAAATCTTTCTCATCTTGGAAAGCTGTTAGTGTCTTACTCTCTTCGTTAAAACGAACTTAATGCACCTTTCTCTTTACCTTCAATCGATGTGTTGATGCCTAACACATGTCGTGCGGATGGTAAGCACCAATGGTGCTGACCGCAAATTGCGTTTCAAGTTGAAGTCTATAGAGCACAAAAAGCCCTGTTCCTTTCTGTCTTACTGATTGTAAGCAAAGGGAACAGGGCTTTGTTATAGCTTCTTACTATGTGCTATTTATTTAGCCATAGCAGGGTAGAGTACAAACTCGAAGCTTGTAGGTTTAACAGATACACGATACTTCTCTGCAACGCCTGGACCACAAGTAGCAGTACCAACACCACTCTGATTGGCATCTAAGTGTACGGTAAGCAGACCGTCACGTGAGAGCTGGTTGATATGCGTCGCACGGTCGATAACGCTGTCAGAGAAAGGAGTTACAGAGAACTGGAATGGACTCTTAGCTGCTACCATCAGACGATTACGTGTGTCAGAGATTGATACCCAACGTACATCCGTGCGGTTACCCGTTGCCTGTGGCTTCACATAATAATGGAACATAGCCTCTGCAGTTGTCTTGTAGTGTCCAACAAAACCAGCCGCTTTGCGGTCGTTGTAAGTCTCAATATCACCACGACCATTGTATTCAACCTTGCCGAATGTATCCTTTACGCGGAAGGTAAGCCCCAGACGTGCAAGTGCCTTGACAGCTGCTGTGTCTGGAGTAAAGTCAACCTTCACTGCCAATGCGCCATTCTTCTGTGGTTGATAGGTGAAGACAGCCTTACCGATTACATTGCCCTTCTTACCGATAATGTCGGCTTCTGCACGTGTCACGTCCTTAGTACGGGTAATCTTTGTAACCTTCTGGCTGATAGAATCGATACCATCCTTGCGCCATACTCTTACACCGAACTGGTCACGACCATCGTTGTCGGTAGCTGGACGGTAGAGACTTAGGCCCAGTGGCGCTTCGAGGAACTCCTGGTTGCCACTCTTCAGCGAGGTCAACTCACCTGTGTTCTCGTTCACCTTATACGTCATGCGTTGCTTCTCACGTGGGAGGAAGGTCGTGCAATCGCTTGCTTTCTTCAGTACAAACTGGTCGTATGCTACAACATCATTCTTTGTAAGAATCAATGCATCATTAGCAGGATACCACTCAAGGTTGAGGTACTGCTCCTTATCTGTAGTTGCAGAAACAGCAGGGAGTGTGATTGTTGTTGTCTCATGTGGAGCACAATCTACGTATTGTGTTCCCTTCGCAATAACTTTTCCGTTCTCATTAACAATCTGCCAGTTGAGCTGGTAAGCATTCAGATCGGTGAAATCAAACCAGTTCTTTACCTTTATTGTAATGCCCTTCTCGTTTGAAACGAGCTCAGACTTGATGTTCTGATAGATTTTCTTCACCTCAGAAAGGTGTGGATGAGGAGTGCGGTCAGCAGCGATGAGTCCGTTTGTACAGAAGTTATCGAAGCTTGGTACATCCTTTGGACCGTAGTCACCACCGTAACTCCAATACCAGTTACCATTTTTGTCAAGCTCACGGAAAGACTGATCCACCCAGTCCCAGATGCTACCACCCTGCAAGATAGGCTCTGACTCGATCAAATCCCAGTAGTCTTTCATGCCACCACAACTGTTACCCATAGCATGAAGATACTCACACATGATGTAAGGACGTGTTATGTCGGTACGTTTTGCATATGTCTTCATGTGGTCGAGCGACTGATACATAGGACAATAGATGTCTGTGTTGAAATTTTCCTCAGCACGTTCATACTGGATAAGACGTGTCTTGTCAGCGTTCTTCAACCACCGGTAGGTGTGTTCAAAGTTCACACCATTACCCGCCTCATTACCCAATGACCAGATGATGATACTTGGGTGGTTCTTTGAACGCTCATACATGCGACGCGTTCTGTCCATATGAGCAGTCAGCCATGTGCTATCCTTTGCCAAAGACTCCTTGCCATAACCCATTCCGTGAGACTCAATATTTGCCTCATCGATAACATACAAGCCGTATTTATCGCAAAGTTGGTACCAATAAGAGTCGTTAGGATAGTGAGAACAACGTACAAGATTGATGTTATTCTGTTTCATCAAACGGATATCCTGTTCCATGAGTTCCTTGCTCACGGTGCGTCCTAATTCTGAATGCTCATGTCTGTTGGCACCCTTTACGAGGATAGGTGTTCCGTTCACGCAGAGCTGTTTGTTCTTAATTTCAATTGTTCTGAATCCTACCTTACTACCAGTTTGTTCGGTAACATTACCATTCTTGTCTTTTAAAGTGATAAGAAGGGTATAGAGGTTAGGATGTTCAGCACTCCAAGCAGCAACGTTCTGGACGGTCTTTGTGGTGAAATTCACCATTTCATCATTGTTCTTTGCGCTGACAGCCTTATCTTCTGAGAGGATAGTATTGCCCTTCTCGTCGGTTAGAACATAGCTTACACTACCGCTTCCAGCACCTTTAATATTTGTAGTAAGGCTAAAATTACCATTGAAAGAGCCGTTGTCCTGCTTGTCAACACCTGCTGCTACATTGTAATCAGCGATATATTGTGTTGGAGTAGAGTAGAGGTAAACGTCCTGCTCGATACCACTTATGCGCCAATAGTCCTGACACTCGAGGTAAGAACCTGATGCCCAACGATAGACTTCCATAGCGATAGTGTTCTCGCCATCGTTCAGATACTTTGTAATATCCCACTCTGAAGGCATTTTAGCACCCATGTTATAACCAACGTAAGTACCGTTTATCCAAAGATAGAAGAATGACTTAACACCCTCGCAACAAAGTACTACACGACGACCCTTCCATGTTGAAGGAATCTTAAAGGTGCGACGATAAGAGCCAACTTCGTTCTGTGCATATGGAACGAGGGGAGGATTCTTCTTAAATTGGAAGAGTTTGTCATCAAATTCGTATGTTTCGTTTACATAGATAGGCAGCCCATAGCCCTGACGCTCCCAGTTACCTGGTACGTTGATGTCATTCCAACCCTGCACAGCAAAGTCGTTTTGGAAGAAATCCTTTGGTCTATTATCTGGATTCTTAGTCCAATGGAATTTCCATTTGCCATTGAGCGACATATAACAATCTGACTGTTCGTAGCCACCTGGTTGTTGTAACTTATCAACCGAGCTATAAGGAAGGACGTAGGCATGTGGCTCAATCTTGTTCAAACCAGTGGTGTACTGACTCTGCCACTCAGGGAAAGTGGTCTGAGCATACGAACATAAAGGGGCGAGTGCTCCTATAAGAAGCGCGTAAAGTTTTCTCATGTCTATGTTAGGTAATGAAAATTTAAGAAACTGATTTAGACGTCTCGTGGCAAAAAGATAGCTCTCTCAGATACTTATTCTGAGAGGGTTATCTCTTTGTCGTGAATGTTGTAGTGGAAAGAGATGGTATAAGAAAGTCCGTCTAAGACATTTCTTATATCCTTGTTTCTCTTGATAACACCTGTGTAAGTTTTTGTGTGGTCTAACTTAGAATCAACAATAATCTTGTAATCGTAGAGCTGCTCAAGGATTTTAGCAATCTCATTGATTCGCATATTGTTAAATGGGATTATGTCGTCACGCCATACAGCGTCGGCAAGTGCATAACTATTTTCTGTCTTAATGGTCTTGGAATCCTTGCTGACAGTAGCCTTTTGGTTGGGATGCAGGACAACCTTTCCTTCTCCATTCAGTCCTGTTACTTCCAATCTACCTTCTATCAAGCTGATAACTTCTTTTCCATCAGCAGCTTGATCTTTAAAGTTGAAGGTTGTTCCCAATACCTTTGCTGATGCTCCATCACTGTTTACAATGAATGGTTTTTCAGCATTTTTTGTTACGTGGAACAGTGCTTCGCCCTTTAAGTTTACCTTACGCTCGTCGCCCTCAAAGTTATCTGCATAACTAATTGTAGCTCCCTTGTTGAGCCAAACGGTAGAATTATCAGGTAAAACGACTTTCTTTACCTCGTTCATCGCTGCAACAGTGATAGTTTCTGCAGACTGGTGAAGATATGCAAAGAGTCCTCCTCCAATCAGTAATACGGCAACAATAATTGCTGCAGCATAGCGGAGGAAATAAAGTTTATTCTTATTTCTGTTCTGTTCTTCGTATTCAGTGATTTGGTCAAATAGTTTAGTCTCTGCTTCTTCAATTTTCTTAGATGTAGCAAACGAGTTGTTCTTTCCTAAATGGAAAGCCAACTCCATCTCGAAGAGTTCCTTTTGGTTTTCCTCCGAGACTGCCAGCCATTCAGCCAGCTGCTCCATCTCCTTGGCTGTTGCTTTGCCAATAAGATAGTCTTTAATGGTCTTGTTATTTATTTCACTCATTCTGTTTTGTTTCAACTGAGGTGTATTGTATTTTAATATTTTAGTCAGCAGTTTTCCTGCTACTCACTTCTTATAACAACCTAATTCGTCTTTTTACGTAATAGAAATTAATAAAAAATGTTATAAAGATTGATATATCATCAGATTATATAATGTGTTTACATTGCTAACTAAGGGTTGATGGCGTATTCTTCTCAATAAATATTGTTGTTATATTCCTTTACTTCTTACGCCATCGATGCCTCTGTGGGCTACGTGTCTTTAAATAAAAGCGCTGTTAGCTTCGTATCTCCGTGGGGGATTTATCTCAAAAAGGCAAGAAAATATATTGACAAAATATTCGAAGAAAAGGTGGAAAAATGGCATAAAAGTGAATTATTTTAGTACATTTGTAAGTTGTTTACTATCAGATAGTTGTGAATAAGGATTTTAAAAGGTGGTTAATTGGACTTCAAAAGGGCGTTAGTAAGACCTCAAAAGGGCACCTTTTGCAAGCCTAAAGGGCGTTAATTGCAAGCCATTTTGTGGTTTTTATAAAAGCAATAGGTGAAAAATTAGGACAAAGTGAGGTGTTTTGAGGTTTGGAGTATAAGGTCTACTTTTTGTGTTTAAACTTTTAAGAGATACCACTTATAACCACTATAAATTTCTTGCCACATACTTTTTCTTTGAAAAGTCCTTAAGTATGTCGCTTTAACCTTGTTCTTAAAGTCTTCAAAGCCTTGTATAAATGTACCTCAACAGTGCGAATCGAGATTCCTAACTGCTCTGCAATCTCCTTGTTTTTCTTATCGTGCTGATAACTCAGTATGAAAACCTCACGACATTTAGCAGGAAGTTCGCTGATGGCATCGTTGATTTGCTTTCTTGTCTCCAGTCCTTCTATGTAGCCCATTACGTCGTTAGCCTCTGGGTCATAATAGTCTAACTTGAACTGAGTTACTTTCTTCACGCTGTCAGCATGGTTGTTGACAACGGTGCGGTGCTTAATGACATTGAGTGCACGAGTATAGACAATACGATAAAGGAAAGCCTTGATATGACTTTCGTCTTCAATGTCTTCTTTTCGTTTCCATAACTCCATGAAAGCTTCCTGTACGATATCCTCTGCCTCATCGTCTTGTACAAGACGAGTAGCATAGAAGGAGAGGGAGGGATATAATGCCCTAAATATCTGTCGGAACCTTTGTTCTGGTAATGTCATTGTTTATTCTTTAGTCCTGCTTACTATGGTTCTATCCTATCTACAACTTTATTTTTTGCAATGTTGTTAGCAGGAGAATTTCAATATTTATGAACAAAGATACACTTTTTATGCTTGTAAAGAGGAATGAAGGGGTTAATTTATGTGAAATGGATATATGGCATCTTTTTTAAATAAAGATAATTGACTATCTTTGTGTATGTAAACTCAATGTTTTGTTAGTGTATTGTAAGAATAATACTATTTAAACTGATTCCATGGTGATAGATGGTCGTCTGAAAGTATTACTTTCCCTCAGAACGTTTATGTGTGCCTTTCTTTTGATGATAGGTGTACATAGTGTTTCTGCACAGGTATCACTAACAACAAACCAAACTGATTTAAAGACTGTTATACAGCGAATTAAGTCGAAAACTAAGTATCGTTTTTTCTATGATGATGCGCTTGGAAAACAGAAGGTTAATGCTGTTTCTATAAGTAATTTACCGATTGATTTTGTCTTGAATAGACTCTTTGAAAATACGGGGATAACTTATAAAATCATCGATAATATTATCTATCTGAAGAAGGAGAAACCAGCTATAAAAAATAGATATACGAATAGTGCGGAAGCTGCTTACCAACAACGTAAGAGAGAGGAGCCTGTTGCGCCAACGCTCTATACCTTTAATGGGCAGGTGCAAGATGTAGAGGGTAATCCGCTTATTGGTGTAACCATCATGGTAAAGGGTAGTTCTAAGGTACGTGCGATGTCTGATTTAGAGGGTAAGTTTGTCCTAAAATCAGAAACACCTAACCCTATTTTGGTTATTTCTTGTATCGGTTTTGATGCGATAGAAACGCGTATAGAGAATAGAAACAATCAGTTGTTTGTGTTGAAGGAGAGTCCCTATGAGTTAGATGCAGTCTTTGTAACAGCTTTGGGTATCAGCCGTTCGGGTACGGCTTTGAACTATAATGTCAAGCAGATGGATGGTGACGAGTTGAACAAGGTGAAGACAACTAACATTGCTAATACTTTGGCGGGTAGGATGGCTGGTATCTCTGTCAATGAGTCAGCAGCAGGAATGGGCGGTGCAGCACGTGTGGTAATGCGTGGTCCGAAGTCTTTAGCGCAGAGCAATCAACCGCTTTATGTGGTCGATGGTATTCCTATTAACAATCGTAGTAATGATGATGTGAAGGGGGGTATCTATTCGATACAGCCTGGTGCAGAGGGTATTTCGGATATTAATCCTGATGATATTGAGAGTGTGTCGGTGCTTAGTGGTGCTGCTGCAGCAGCCCTCTATGGGTCAGCTGCAGCACAGGGAGCAGTGATGATCAAGACAAAATCGGGTCGAGTGGGGAAGACATTGGTGGAGTTTTCTACAAGTGCACAGTTCCTTTCTCCCTTCGTCTTACCTGATTTCCAGAATGAATACGGCAATCGTGCCAATGAGATGAAGTCATGGGGAACGAAGAATACGTCGGGTACTGGTGGTTACACGCCAAAGGATTTCTTCCGTACAGGAGTCAACTTTACGAATAATGCAAGTCTGACGGCAGGTACTGAGCGTAATCAAGTATACCTATCTTTAGGTTCATCGACGGTGTCTGGTATTATTCCTAACAACGATTTCCAACGTTATAACCTCACATTTAAAAACGTTTTTACCGCATTGGAGGATAAGTTAAGGCTAACTTTCTCCTTTAAGTTCGTCAGAGAAAATGACAAGAATATGTTGGCACAGGGACAATACTTCAATCCGCTGACCTCTGTTTATCTTTTTCCGCGTGGTGAGAACTTTAATGCTATAAAGGAGTTTGAAACCTATGATGCAGTGCGCAATATCAATTTGCAGAACTGGAACTATGGAGATGACTTGAAGATGCAAAACCCTTATTGGGTTACGAACCGTATGTTGAAGACAACAAAGCGTAACAGATACCTCACTGATCTTGGTGTGAAGTATCATCTTACGAATTGGTTTGCCCTTGAAGGAAGACTTCGTTGGGATGAAGCTGTTAATAGATTGGAAGACAAACGATACGCTTCAACGCTTGATATCTTCGCTCATTCGCCTTACGGATATTATAGTTATTGCAAGATAAATGACCGTTCTTTCTATGCAGATGTTATGGCTGACGTTACTAAACGGTGGGGTACTCTCTCACTGGTAGCAAACGTTGGTACTGCTTTCTCACATACATCCTATGACGTGTCAGGCTTTCAAGGAGGTTTAAAAGCTCCTTCAAATATCTTTACTCCTAATGGAATCGATTATAATAGAGTGTCGGGAGATAACCGTCCAATCTTTGATATCACGCGTCATGCAATTCATTCCGTACTTGGGAGTGTGGAGTTAGGTTGGCAAGAACGTGTTTATCTGACAGTAACAGGGCGTAACGACTGGGACTCTTCACTTAGTAATACAGCCCAACAGTCCTTCTTCTATCCTTCTGTGGGTATGTCGGCAATTCTTTCAAAGATGTTTAAATTGCCGAAGTTCGTTGACTTTTTGAAGTTCCGTACTTCGTGGGCTTCAGTGGGTTCTGCCATTTCTCCTAATATTTCCTCTGCTTGGCGGTATGAGTATGTTCCTTCTACTGGTACTTACCATACGGTTACTTATAAGTTTCCAGATAACTTCTATCCAGAGCGTACGAACTCTTGGGAAGCAGGAATGACGGCACATCTGTTTAAAGAAGCTATGTCTGTAAAGTTCACGTTGTACCAATCAGATACGAAGAATCAAACCTTCCTTCGTTCGATTACACTTGGTGGTGCATTTAATCGTGAGTATATACAAGCAGGAGACGTACAGAATCGAGGTTTAGAATTGAGCATTGGCTATAACAAGAAGTGGAGTAATCTTCGTTGGTCAACCAATATGACTTATAGTACAAACCGTAACCAGGTTGTTAGATTACTTGATAATCCTAATGAAACTTTGCGCCAAGGTGGTTTGAATGGGTGTGAGGTGATATTGACACAAGGCGGTACGATGGGGGATCTCTATACATTCACAGATTTTAAGCGTGATGCACAAGGGAATGTTTTGCTCAATTCCGATGGGCAGGTGATGCAGATGGAGTTAACTTCACCTAAGTTAGTTGGTTCTGTTTTACCTAAGGCGCAACTTGGTTTGAGCAATAATTTCTCATGGAAGGGAATAGAACTTGGAATGTTGATAACAGCTCGTTTGGGTGGTGTCTGCGTGTCACAGACCCAAGCTTTTATGGATTCGTATGGCGTTTCTAAGAAGACTGCAGAACTGAGAAACAATGGTGGTGTTGCTGTTGGCAATCAGTTGGTTTCTACGGAGAAGTATTATACGGTGGTTGGAGGAGAAACTCCGATTTGGGATGAGTACGTCTACAGTGCTACTAACGCCCGAATCAAAGAGCTTTATTTAGGTTATACCTTTGATAAACTGATTCGTGGCGCAAAGGTGTCAGTCGCTTTGACAGCAAGAAACCTCTTGATGTTATATTGTAAGGCACCTTTTGACCCCGAGGCAACTTCCTCAACAGATATTTATTATCAGGGATTTGATTATTTCATGCAGCCCAGTCAACGTTCATTGGGCTTTAGTATCAACGTAAAACTCTAAGATTATGAAGTTGAGTAGAAAGAAACTCCTTTTCTTCTTCTGTCTGCTGACAGTCTTTTCTTCCTGTACGGGTGAATTCGTTGATATTAACCGACCAGGCAGTAAGCTATCACCAGAGGAGTTGAAGCGTGATAACTACGCTGTCGGTTCATTCTTGATTCAGATGCAAGGAGTGGCTTTTCCAGAGCAGGAGAATGCCTATCAAACAATGATAGACTTTGTCGGTAATTATCTGGGACGTTATACAACCTATACCAAGGAATTACCTAAGAACCATACGCTATTTAATGCAAGTAATGCTTGGTGTGCTTGGCCTGCTTCTTATGCTCCTCCTATGGTATCTGCATTTGATGAGGTTGTCAAGCTGAATGGTAAGAAGAATATTTCTTATGCGTGGGCATTGATTCTGCGTGCACAAGCTTTCCTTCGTTTTACAGATATCTATGGACCTTTCCCACTCAGTATGAATGCAGATAATACGGAGGTTTATACATCTCAGCGAGATATCTATTTACAGCTGATAAATGACCTAAACGAGGCTACTACTTATATCTCATCTGACACGCAACTGGCTAAGGAAATGATAGTCTTTGCACCATACGACCTCGTATATAAAGGTGACTTCAATAACTGGCGTAAGTTTGCTAATTCGCTTAAATTGCGCATTGCCGTGCGTATCAGTAATGTAGAACCAACGTTGGCACGTTCTTTAGCTGAACAAGCGGTGAGAGATGGTGTCATAGAAGGGAATGAGGACAATTGTGCTATTCGTTATAATAAGTCGGGTTTGTGGACAACTGCTGTTTCATGGGGCGACAGTCGTATCTGTGCTGACATTGAAAGCTATATGACTGGCTATAAAGATCCACGAATGAGTATGTATTTCCTACAGCCTATGACGGCAGGGCAGCGTAAATATATTGGTTGTCGGGCTGGAGCAGCGATAGGGAGTAACATTGTTGCTAAGCGTCTTTATTCAACAGTCAATGTGCAAGAAACGACGCCAAGTTTATGGCTCACTGCATCGGAAATGGCTTTTTGTAAGGCGGAAGGCGTCTTGCGTGGTTGGAATATGGGTGGTGGTACTGCCAAGGAGTATTATGAACGAGGCGTAACACTTTCTTTCAATCAATGGGGAGTAGATGGTGTTGCTACTTATTTGTTGGATGATACCTCGACAGAAGCTAACTATGCAGATGCTTTAGGTGGCTTTGGTGGAGCAGCTGCAAAGGCTTCTACGATTACCATTAAATGGGATGACAATGCGCCTATGGATGAGAAAATGGAGCGATTGATAACGCAGAAGTGGATTGCTTTGTTCCCGAATGGGCAGGAAGCATGGAATGAAATTCGTCGTACGGGTTATCCTCGTATTTTCTCCGTACCACAGGCAACAAATGGTTATACGCTGTTGACACCTAATAGAATACCTTTTGATAAGAATCAACAGATTAATAATCGCAGTAATTACGACAAGGCTGTCGAACTTTTAGGTGGTCCTGACGATTACGCAACACCAATGTGGTGGCAGAGATAGATTGTTTTTCTCTGTTTATTTTAGCAATAGTTTGGCGGAAATTTGTTTACAAAAATCTTCGCTTTGAGATGCTGTTCTTATACTCAAAATGATAGTTTTAGTCACTCTTGTAATCATCATATAGTCAGATAGTTATAAGAGTGTATTTGTAAAGGTGCTTAATTGGACTCAAAAAGGGCGTTAGTAAGACCTTAAAAGGGCATCTTTTGCAAGCCAATTGGGCGTCTTTTCGAATCCAATTAGGCGTCTTTTCGAATCCAATTAGGCATCTCTTTATTTTATTATGATGACTTTTTATTTACAAATAAAAGAGCTTTTTCGAAATATGGAGTGAAAAACTTAAAGTCTTATATCAAAGGCACACGGAGTCACGGAGAGGACGGAGGTAAACGCAATGTTAAGGAGGTGCCGACGGCACAAAGAGCGACGGAGGTGTAGCGTACAGATTCTTGATAACTATTTTGGGATAAACGCTTTGTATATAAATTGCTAATAGCATTGGCAAACAAGCTCCGTCACTCTATGCACCGACGGTGCCTCCGTGACTTCCTTTGCTTTGTTTTAACCCAAATCGGTCATTAGAGGCTAAACATATTTTGTTTTTATCGAGTATATTGTATGACTTTGTAATGCAGACGTAACGGGCTACGTCAAGTTACAAAGACATACAAGATACCGATAAGAAAATAAAAGATGTTAGGAAACAATACCATAGTAATAAGAATTATAC
>NZ_JACD01000100.1:0-3634 GCF_000517825.1 Prevotella sp. ICM33 | reverse complement strand
CGATTTTAGCCCTTAACTTTTATATGTGGAAAAGGTTTACCGGACAGCAATAAAACAAAATCAACTAATATACAATAGGCTTACTCTTCAAATCTTTATCCGCCAGGCAACTCCCCTCCTTTGGAGGGGTTGGGGGAGGTGGTATGTGAAAATGCTAATATAGAATAGGTTTACTCTTCAAGTCTTTATCCGTTAGGCAGCTCCCCTCCTTTGGAGGGGTAGGGGGAGGTTGAGATATAAAAATGCTTTACAAATCCTCAAACATTAAGACTTAAAATAGAGCCAAAAACAAGCGATTCTCTTATGCTTGTAAGTGTTTTGTTATCAGATAGTTGTGAGGAAGAGTTTCAAAAGGTGCTTATTAAGGGTTCAAAAGGGCGTTAGTAAGACCTCAAAAGGGCATCTTTTGCAAGCCAATTAGGCGTCTTTTCAAAGCCAAGAGAGCATATATTGAAATTTAGTACACGGAAAAAATGTTTACAAGTGGACAAGTGGACAAGTAGACAAGTTTACAAGTAAACAAGTTGCTTGCGAAACATATAACTCGTTTACTCGTTCACTTGTAAACTCGTTCACTCGTATCTTTATTACAGAATTTTCCAGAGTGGTTCATTCTTCCAATTAGCAGGGAATCCCATTGCAAGAATGTCCACATTAGGATAGTCTGTTAGTAATGATGAAAGGTTGTGGGTCATATTATTATTTATATCAATAATATTAACGAAGTATTTCAAGATACACAAATCATAATAAATACGGTTTGTAGGTACAGGCGTGTTAATCCAAGGTAGCAGCATTCTCTTTGCTTCTGTTGGAAGGATGGTATTCTGCTTATTCCAGATGCGAGCATGGTGACAACATGCATTTCTTGTTAGGGCAATAATTGTAAACCAAGAACTGAATACAGGAACTTTCAATGAGAATTCGTCAGCAATTTTCTTTCGCAGAGCATTATTAGCAAGGTTTCCATAAATGTGGTTTAGCACACCTATTGGCAATATCTCTGTTAATATCCATGCAGGTGGGTAGGGGTTGCTGTATTTTCGTTTGAAATGTATGATAAAGTCCTCTTTAGAAGTGTTCAGTTCCTTATCAATAAAATTCATAGTTTTTCGAAACCTATCAGCGTTGGCATACATTGATATATCTGTCATCCAGAATAAGTTCCCGGTTTCCTTGGAGACTATATTTGCAAGTGCGCTACGTATAGCTACTTCTATTTTTGCAATTTCTGTGAAGGCTAAGATACGTAACTTTTGATCAAAGTCGTAAAGTGATAATGCTGTATGAAAATTGCTATTAGCTTTAAAAATCTGTGCACTTTTGGGGTGAGCAAGGAAAGGGTATAGATAGGCACTGAAGCGGTAGTAGCTTATTTGTCTAAGCTTTTGTGCTACAAAAGAAATATTGTCAATGACAAGATTACGGCTTTGAAGTAGTAAAGCAAGTTGCTCAGGTGAATGGTATTGTTTATTGAAAGGTGTTGTCATAGTTGTAAAATAAAACGTCCCCCGATTTGAGCATTGTGAAGAGGCTTGGGGGAACTGATGCTACAAAGATAGATGTTTTTCTTTTTATCACCAAGGATTTTACGAAAAAAGTTTGTTGCAAGTTTACAGGTTTAGATGTTTACAAGTGGACGAGTTTACAAGTTCACAAGTTTACAAGTTCACAAGTTCACAAGTAAACAAGTTGCGTACGAAACATATAACTCGTTCACTCGTTCACTTGTTCACTTTTTTTTAAAACCCACTTGCTTTTGGTTTATTATTTTAGTATCTTTACAGCGGAAGATTATTAATACCTAAACAACGAAGAATCAAGATGAAGAGGTTACAGCTTATTATGCCAATGTTGGCTTGTTGTTTGGCACTGCCCTGTTTGTCATTCACAGATGTGAAGGACTCATATTTGGTTTTGCAGGTTGATACGACACAGAAGTATGAACAATATTCTTATGTTAATGAGAAGGGAGAAACGGTTGTGCCTTATAATCGTTATTTGCAGTGTTATACAGACACAATCCGTACTATTGGCTTTGTGTGGAAGTCGAATGTGGGGTGTGTTGCAATCAATAATCAGGGGCAAGAGCTGTTCAATGTTTATATGGTGGATAACGGCAATGACTATCCCGTTGATGGACTCTTTAGAATCTTGGATGAGAGCGGACAGAAGATGGGCGTTGCGAATATGGAAGGCAAGGTTGTTGTCAGTCCGAAGTACGATGCTATCTTTCCATATCATGATGGTTTAGCAGCTGTGGCAGTAGGGAGTAAGACGGTGCGACCAGCCGATGATCCTGAACACGAATATACTGTAGGAGGTAAGTGGGGGTTCATCGATAAGCAAGGCAATGAGGTTATTCCTTTGGAGTATGATAGTATCGCTAACTATCGCCGCTTTGTGAATGGTAAAGCCCTCGGCTTGAAGCATGGTAAGTGGATAAAACTCTCTATTCGTCAGAAGAAGAGATAGAGAGTGCTGGTAACAAATCGTTTGGGGAATTACGAAAGGACTTCTCCAACTCTCTCGTTGCCTTCAAATTCCACTGGCGACTACGAATTACGCAAATTGCACGAATCACTTAGCAAAAGAATTCGTGTCATTCGTGCCATTCGTAGTCGTTCAATATTTGTAGTTCTGATCATAAAGTTCAAAGTTCAAACCTCAAAGTTCAAAGTTAACAGTTCAAAGTTAACAGTTATTTTACCGTATAAACAGTCGAGGTTAGTTTCATCTTTTCGACATCAAATGTAGTGAGATAGGAAGTATTAGCAAAGGCTGTTGAGAGAACCGCGAACTTCTTTATCCCATACAGGTCGCAACCATAAAGCATATAGTTAGCGATATCTGTTGTTGTGAAATAAGGTGTCATCGGAGTATGTGAGTGTATTACCTCTGTTATCTCTTCACCATTCATTGTTATTGGCTGCTCAAGAAAACTACGATGAAACCTGCGCCAACTGAGTATGTTCATATCCTTATCAAAGTCGAAAGCGTAGTCATCACCGATAGGAATCACCCCATGCTTTGTTGTACCATGCAGGAGGTAGAGTCTATAACCACCTTTCTCCAAAGGGAGCAAGTCCCAGTTCAAGCCAGATGTGTTAGACAAGAAAATACTATCTCCCTTCTCTTTTATGACCTTACGCGGTGCAATCTGCTTTGCTTTGAGCTGTTCGATCTCGGTTGGTTTAAGTTTACGTGGTGTGGCAGAACAGACATAGAAACTCGTGTCGTTACTCAGGTGGAGCGTCAGTTCAAAAACGGTCTGTTCCTTATCAAGGTTAGCAAAGATATAACGCCATGTCAGGTTTCCTTCTTCAAAAGCGGTAGCAGAATTGATTTCCTCTCTCTTGACATTATATTTCATAAGTGAATCAGTAGCTCGCCACGCCAATTTCTCATAAGTATACAACCACATTCCTTCCGCAAGGATAGAGTCATTGATAGCTTGGAAACGCTCTGGAGAGGGTGCTGTCAACTTCTTTGGTGCGGTCTGTGCCTTACCATAAATGGAGAAACATAAGAAGAACAGTACGAACAAGATCGGTTTTGTCTTGGATTTGCAAAGTAATGTTTTCATAATAATATTTGTTTAGGAAGCCTCACCCCCCCAGCCCCTCCAGCCTCA
>NZ_JACD01000099.1:0-3360 GCF_000517825.1 Prevotella sp. ICM33 | reverse complement strand
AACCTACTTTTTACATGCCGTTTTGCCGTTATTTATTGATATCTTATTCGAAATTATGTAATGATTTTTCAAACTCTTGTCTGCAGATTTTCGAAGTCTTAAATGAAATGGTTTTCAATGAAAGAGGATGATGAGAGGATAGATATTCGACTGTCTTAGTTATTTTTTTGTTTAATAAGTAACCTCGGTTCTTCCTTTAAAGCAAATACGAAAAGCGTCCATACATTTAACGGAAGAACCAATAGAACTATCGCAGACGGTCGTAAATAATTGTTAATCTTCTGTTAAACGAAGGCTTCACCTTTAGCCATTGATTTATTTTAACTATATTTGTACAAAACTATTCTTATACGGTAAAGCGTGATAGACATCTGCTGAAAGCTACCAAAAACCGATGCAAAATATGACAAAAGAAGACAGGCAAAATGCCATTCTCGACCAGCTTCTGACACAGGAGTCTGTATTGGTTTCCGATTTGGCAACCTCCTTGGATGTGTCATTAGTAACGATACGTAAAGACCTAACCGAACTTGAAAAGGCAGGAAAGCTCTATCGAAGTCATGGTAAGGCGATTCTTATCAACCCGTTTACCAACAACCGTTCAGTAAACGAGAAGGAAAAGCTAAAAGCGGAAGAGAAACAACTCATCGGAGCAGAGGCTGTCAAGCTACTTGTGAAAGACGATTCCATCATTCTTGCATCAGGAACAACCATCCATGCATTGGCTTGTAATATCCATTCTGAGAGCAGACTGACGATTGTTTCAGCCAGTCTTCAAGCTACAATGACCTTAGCAGCCAACGATAATATTGACATTATCCAACTTGGTGGCATGGTTCGCCACAGCAGTGTGTCGGTTGTCGGACAATATAGCATGGAGATACTGCGTGGATGTTCGTTTACAAAACTCTTCTTGGGGGTGGATGGTATCGACCTTGACTTTGGTATCTCAACAACAGACATGCGTGAAGCTGAACTGAACAGAAGTATGATGAACGCTGCACAGAAAACCATTGTCTTAGCTGATTCAAGTAAGTTTGGCCGTCGTGGATTCGCAAAGATTAGTGGACTTGAGGATGTTGACATCATCATTACCGATGCTAAAATACCACAGTTTGTAGCCAACAAGATTGAAGAAATGGGTATAGAACTAATCATTGCAGGTTCTTAGGACATGCAATAAGACATAAAATAGAAACAAATTAATTTTTACGATTATGAAAATACCATCAGAGTTTGACCCTATCCGTCCGTTTGAGCCGGAAGAATTACCGGCAGTCTATGATAGGATTCTTGCTGATAAGCAGTTTCAAATGGTGCTGGCATATCTCTACCCTGATGTTCCAGCAGAGGCGATAGCAAAGAAGATGCACGCTTGTAAGACGAATCTTGAATTCCAAAAATCATTCTGCTACCCTTTCCTCCAGCGTCTTGTCACGGAGTTGAGCTTAGGTTGTAGCATGGATGCAGTCAATATCGATACACGCAAACGCTATACCTTCGTCAGCAACCATCGCGACATTGTACTCGACTCTGCTTTCCTCGACAAGCTTCTCATGGATGTTGGCTTTGCCACTACTTGTGAGATTGCTATCGGCGACAACCTCCTTTCGCAGGATTGGGTACGTGACTTGGTGCGTATCAACAAGTCATTTACTGTAGAACGTGCCCTCCATTCGGTTGAGATGCTCCGTGCAAGCAAGCGTATGTCAGAGTATATCCACTTCGCTATTGCTGAGAAGAATGACAATGTATGGATTGCTCAACGACAGGGAAGAGCGAAGAATTCAAACGACCTTACCCAACCTGCGATTCTGAAGATGATGGCTATGGGTGGCGAAGGTACTATCATCGAACGTCTGAAGCAGCTCCACATCGTGCCGTTAGCTATCTCTTATGAGTACGATCCATGCGATTATCTCAAGGCACGTGAGTATCAATTGCGTCGTGATTTACCTTATTGGAAGAAGACTGCAGAGGACGATCTCGAGAGTATGTTAGTAGGAATCAAAGGCTACAAGGGACATATCTTCTACAAATGTGCACCATGTATTGATGAATGGCTTGACACAGTAGATGAGGAACTGCCAAAGAACAAGCTCTTCGATACCATTGCAGCACATATCGATCACCAAATCCACAGTAACTACAAACTCTATCCTATCAACTACGTAGCATTAGATATGATTCAGGATACACGTGTTTACGAAGAGTATTATACAGTGGAAGACTATCAGAACTTCAATACTTACCTCGATGGTCAGATTGAGAAGATTGATATTGAGAACCGTGATGATAAGTTCTTACGCACTTGTCTGTTGACACAGTATGCTTATCCTGCAAAGAATTACATTGCTGCGTCATCTGAAAGCGGCAGATTTAAATCACTTCTGAATCGTCTCACCTTTAAGAAATAACACAACGTGGACTGGTTCGGAAAGACTTTCTACAGACTATTGACTATGGTAACGGCAGTCATGTCGTTACTCATAGTCAGTGCCTGTGAGCATGACTTCTATGAGACAGGCGACAGCGAACTGTCTTATCTACATACCGACTTTGTTGAAGCAAGGACCAACGAGCTATCAGCTTTCGCTTCAGCAACTACTGATGACGGAATACAACTGACCTTAAAACCTGCAGTAAAAGAACAATGGGCAAAAAGACCCGACACTACTTACCGTGCCTTACTCTATTATAATAAGGTAGAAAATGGCATAACATCGTCTTTTGCCATTAGTCCTGTTGCTGTCTTACGTCCTCGTTTGGCACTTGACGTACCTATTGTGTACACCGACCCGGTTGGTTTTGAAAGCATCTGGATAAGCAAGAATCATAAGTATTTGAATCTTACCCTTATCTTAAAGACTGGAAAGACAGAAGACGAAAAGGCTGTTCAGACCTTAGCTATCGTCTGTGATTCCATAAAAAACCTACCTAATGGCGGTCGAGTGTTTTATCTTCGACTACATCATCACCAAAATGGAGTACCCGAATACTATAGCAGACGCGTCTTTACAAGTATTCCTTTGAATGGTTTTAAGCAGAAGGATTCCATCTATTTAAGTATCAACACGTATAAAGGAAAGATCAATAAGCAGATTACTTTCTAACACTATCAACTGAATTCGATTTGCATTTATGTTTTACTGCGTTTTCATCTGCAATAAAACATAAACAAATAGCCTATATAAAGATATAGGCAAGACCATCAACTATCTATTCTTTTCTCATCTTCCGACACAAAAACCTTTTCTTTTTAATACTCGAAAATCCATTGATAACGATTTGAAAAATCATTACACAATTTCGAATAAGATATCAATAAATAACGGCAAAACGGCATGTAAAAAGTAGGTT
>NZ_JACD01000098.1:0-2505 GCF_000517825.1 Prevotella sp. ICM33 | reverse complement strand
GTCCTGTACAGGCATACGATGATAATGGTAATATTGTCTGGCAGGCAGACTATGATATTTATGGTAATATCCGCAACCTCCACGGCAGCAGGAAGTTCATTCCTTTCCGCCAGTTAGGTCAGTATGAGGATGATGAGACTGGGCTGTATTACAACAGGTTCCGCTATTATGACCCAAGGATAGGTAACTATATCAGCCAAGACCCGATAAGGTTAGCTGGTGGAAATCCGACACTGTATGGGTATGTGGAGGATTGTAATAAACTTGTTGATATCTTAGGATTTGCTCCAACTAAGTTAGCAGATAGATTGTTTCTGAAGGAAATATTAGGAGGTAATGCAAAAGATGGAGGTGTATATATGTTCCGAACCATTGATGTTAGAGATGGTGTTGAAAAATGGTATGTGGGCAAAGCTAATAATTTGTATCGTAGGCTGAGATCACATTTAGGAAGTGGAAAATTAGATTCAGCAAAACTTGATACCTTAAATGTTATTATTCTTCCGAATGGAGTTGAAGACGACTTCTTTAGAGCAGAAGCCGAGACAATGGATAAGTTTAAGGAAGCAGGAGAAGATCTTGCTAATAAAATAAAAAGTCCTGGTTGTAAATTGTAATTATTAAAGTTTATGGAAATGAATATTATAAGAAAAGAATATTTTGGGAAAGAATATGCTTTTATACAAGCAGATATGAATCAAACACCTGATATTTCTTATATACAAGAAAACAAAGTTGATGGCCTTATAGTAGTCTCAGAGAACTTAAATATGAAGATAGAAAATATTGAGAATATATCTATTCTTAAGAATATAAGAGCTTTAAACCTGAATTCATATTCTTATAAAGACTTGTCTCACTTGTCTTGTTTTAGAGAATTAGAATATTTA
Organism: Prevotella sp. ICM33; assembly: GCF_000517825.1. Lineage (NCBI taxonomy): Bacteria > Pseudomonadati > Bacteroidota > Bacteroidia > Bacteroidales > Prevotellaceae > Prevotella > Prevotella sp. ICM33. Next base: position 1,615 of record NZ_JACD01000098.1, on the reverse strand, counting down.
AAGATACATGGAATAGCAGACAAGGAAATTCCTTTCGATTCATTACCCTTATTATGGTGTATTTATTTAAACTATAATAGAAAGAATTGTAAATCAATCTTCCAATGTAAGAACTTAGAATATATTTTTATTGATAACTATTCAGAGACTTCATCAAACGACTTTTTCGCTTTTGAAAAAGCAAGAAGAATTGGATTGGTAAAAAGTAAGTTAAACGAATTTAATGCACTACAGAATATGCCACAGTTAGAGCATATCGGAATTGGATATAATTCCAAGATGGAGTCTATAAGCTGGCTTAGAGATAATAAATCTCTTACTTCTGTTGCATTTCAGAATTGCAAGAAAATAAAAGACTGGGAGATACTTGGATCACTAACAATGATGGAAAGACTGATAATTGAAAACTGTGGAGAGTTACCCTCTGTTGCTTTTTTGTTACATTTGTCAAATCTTAAAGAAATCAGGATTATTGGATCAACAAGTGTTAAAGATGGTAAATTGAAAGATATTATGAATCTTCCTCATCTCAAAAGTTTCTTCATACCAGTTAGAAAAGAGTATGATATTACTCTGCAAGACATAACTTTATTCAATAATAAATTGTAGTATTTTGTGTTTAAATCATAAAACAATATTGCCATAAGATAGAATATACGGTTCTTCCATTAAACACGTGGACTTATTTCGTATAGCTTTAAAGGAAGAACCGAGGTTATGCGTTAAACAACTATGAGGGTGTATCAATTTTGACACACCCTCGTCTGTTTTATTTATCCTCTGACACAGAATACCTTACCATTTTAACACATCGAATATTTGGGGATAAGACATTGAAAAGTCATGACATAATTTCGGATAAAACGTCTAAAATAAAGTGGAAAAACACGTATAAAAAGCAAGTTTGCAACCAACAGGAAATCAATTGGTTATGAAGTCGTACAAGAAAAGGTGCTTAGTAAGGGTTCAAAAGGGCGTTAGTAAGACCTCAAAAGGGCACCTATTGCAAGTCAATCAGGAGTCTTTTCAAAGCCAAAAGATCACATATCGATTTTGAGTCGTATGAAAATAGTTTACAAGTATCGGTTAGTATAAGGATAAGTTGTTTGTAGAAGACAGAAAGATATGGTAATGGGTAGACATAGTATTTATTATCTGGGGTGATAATCTTCGTCTTCTACAGGCGCTTGACACAATAAACCGCAGAAGTGTCCGTTACGATTATGATACCTTCGGTTCTCTGTCAGGGGCTGTATATGGTGACGGAAGTCGTCAGTGGCGTAACCCAGATGCAATGGGTAACGTGTATGATAGTCCCGACCGTACGGACAGGAGCTATGGTCGTGGTGGACAGCTGCGTGAGGACAAGAAGTAGCGGTATTATTATGACAGCCATGGCAACCTTGTGCTGAAGACCATGCGCAGGTCGGGACCATCCCTTGATGCTAGAATGCGGGATGAGTTCCTTGCTTGGCAGAGCGGTGACTATGCCTATACGTGGCAGGGCAATGGTATGCTTAGAAGTGTAACACGGCCTGACGGCAAGACCGTTACCTTCAGGTATGACGCTTTAGGCAGACGCATTGAGAAGGTCTTTGACGGACGAGTATATCGC
>NZ_JACD01000097.1:0-9499 GCF_000517825.1 Prevotella sp. ICM33 | reverse complement strand
AAACAAGCTCCGTCGCTCTATGCACCGACGGTGCCTCCGTGACTTCCATTGCTTTGTTTTAATAATCCTCCGTCCTCTCCGTACCTCCGTGTGACATTACTTCAAACCCTAAACACAAGTGGTAAACTTTATCACTCCAAAGTCCTGAAGACCCCAAAAAGAAAGGTGTCCAGAATCCTCTGAACACCTTAACTGTTTATCTTTTGTTTGTCTTATTCAATCAGACAAAGCTATGATTAGCCCTGTTGAACAGGAATCTTCTTAACACGACGCTCGTGTCTGCCACCCTCGAAGCTTGCTTTGAAGAACGCATCGAGAATCTTTTCTGCTGTCTTATTATCGATAAATCTGCCAGGAAGTACAGCAACATTTGCATCATTATGTTGACGAGTCAACTCTGCAACGTCCTTGTTCCATATCAAACCTGCGCGTACACCTTGGTGCTTGTTAAGTGCAATTGCCATACCCTCACCACTACCACAGATAGCGATACCAGGATAAACTTCACCACTCTCAATGGCTTCAGCCAATGGGTGAGCATAGTCAGGATAGTCGCAACTTAAATCGCTATTACAGCCAAAGTCCTTATATGCATACTTGTGCTCTTCCAAATACTGGATAACGAACTGCTTTAATGGATAGCCCGCGTGGTCGCAGGCAACTCCTACTGTCTTAATTTCCATAAGCTGTTTAGGTTTTTATGAGCCTCTGCCTTCGCTGATGAACTTAGAGACTCAGGTTAAACGTTTATGCTAAAAACTCTTTTACTTGCTTATATACATTCTCTGGAGTGAAGCCTAACTTCTCATCCAAGACTGTGTAAGGTGCTGAGAAACCGAAGCTGTTAAGGCCGAATACCTTTCCATTGGCACCAACCAAGTCCTCGATCGTTACTGGCAAACCTGCTGTCAGACCGAAAATCTTAGCGTCTCTTGGCAGAATCTGCTCCTGATACTCCTTACTCTGACGGCGGAAGAGACCCTCTGATGGTGCGCTTACAACACGTACCTTCACTCCGTCCTTGCGCAACAACTCAGCTCCTGCAACGCAGGTAGAAACCTCAGAGCCGCTTGCAACGAGGATAACATCAAACTGCTCGTCAGAGCCTGTTACGATGTATGCACCCTTGCGAGTCTGCTGATAGTCTGTTCCCTCTGGTAGACTCTTCACATTCTGACGTGAGAAAATGAGTGCTGTTGGCGTATCCATGTTCTCCATAGCCATCTGCCAGCAAACGGTTGCAGCATCACTATCGGCAGGACGAAGCACACGAACAGAGTCTTGTCCAGCGTGGTTTTGCAACTTCTCCATCAATCGAATCTGTGCTTCTTGCTCTACAGGCTCGTGCGTAGGACCATCCTCACCAACGCGGAAAGCGTCATGACTCCATACAAACTTAACTGGAGTCTGCATGAGAGCAGCCATGCGAATAGCCGGTTTCATATAGTCTGAGAATACGAAGAAGGTTCCCATAGCAGTGATGACACCACCATGAAGCATCATACCGATACACATACATGCCATTGCCAACTCGCTAACACCAGCCTGGAAGAAGGCTCCGCTGAAGTCATCACGTGTGAGTGCGTGTGTCTTGTTAAGGAATCCATCTGTCTTGTCAGAGTTGCTGAGGTCGGCTGATGATACAATCATGTTAGGAACTTGCTCTGCGATAACACCGAGACAAGCTGCAGAACCATTACGTGTAGGAATGTCGCGCTTCTGTACAAGGCCACTCCAGTCAATCTTTGGAGCCTTGCCAGAGAACCACTCACGCATCTGTGCTGCCTTCTCAGGGTTCTCTTTCTCCCATTGTGCTTCAGCTGCATGACGCTCAGCAACAATCTTTCTGAGTTCTGCTGCACGGTCATCATAAAGCTTCTGAACCTCTGGGAAAATCTTGAATGGGTCTTCTAAGTCACCACCAAGATTCTTTACTGTATTTCTATAGGCATCACCACCCAATGGTGCGCCATGTGTTTTAATGCTGTTTTCGTAGCTACTACCGTCAGCCTGCAATGCTCCTTTTGCCATAATAGTCCTACCGATGATAAGCGTAGGGCGGCTTTCTTCCTTGTTAGCAGCTACAAGTGCTTCACGGATAGCGTCTGGATTATTGCCATCAATCTCCAACACATTCCATCCCCAAGCACGATATTTCATGCCAGTATCTTCGTCCATAACCGCTCCACACTCAGTAGAAAGCTGAATGTTATTAGCGTCATAGAACATAATAAGATTGTTGAGTCCTAAGTTTCCTGCCAATCGTCCTACCTCTGCACTAATACCTTCTTGGACACCACCGTCAGAGATAAAGGCATAAATCTTGTGTTGCATCATGGTATGACCAAGTCGTGCTTCAAGGAATTTCTCAGCAACTGCTGCACCGGCTGCGTAGGCATGGCCTTGTCCAAGTGGACCAGAAGAGTTCTCGATGCCATGTGCGATGTCTCTCTCAGGATGACCTGGTGTGATTGACCCCCACTGACGGAATTGCTTTATATCGTCAATTGTGAACTTTCTCTGGAGTGTTAATGCTGCATAGAGCATTGGTGACATGTGACCTGGGTCGAGATAGAATCGGTCACGTCCTTCCCACTCAGGCTGATCTGGGTCAAAGACGAGAAATTCAGAGAAGAGAACGTTGATAAAGTCGGCACCGCCCATAGCGCCACCAGGGTGTCCTGATTTAGCTTTTTCAACCATTGACACTGCGAGAATTCTGATGTTATCCGCTGCTTGGTCCATCAAATGCTTGTCATTCATAAATAGATAGGATTTTTGAAATTATAATGCAAATATAAAGATAAATATGGAGACATCAAAATATTAAACTTACTATTTTCCCCAAAATATCCAAAAATGCCTAAAGCATAGTATTTGCTTTGCTCCGTTTGGTTGATGAGTGCTTGTTTTATGACTGTTTTATCGAAGTTCATCATCCTTTTTCAGTAGCTTGTTTCAGCGTTGAAGGATGTCGTCATTGTCACCTTTTATAGTTGTGCTAAGGCTTCGCACATAGTGTGCGGAGGCTTCGCACAATTGGTGCGGGGCGTTAGTACGAATCATCTTGTGGGTAATCAGGTATGCAATGAGGTATAAGAGAAGTGGCAATGGATGGATAAGAACACGATAAAAGGGTATATCAGAATGTTTGTCAGTGACCTTTTAACATCCGATATACCCTTTTTATGTGTTATCTTAGCTATATGCTTCTATCGTTAGCCTCCTATGAAGGATTATAGTGAGGCGTCTGAATATGCTTGTTTGTTGATGCGATACAATGCTGCACCACGCTTGCTGGTTATCTTATCAATATACTTTGTCTTCTCAATGAAGTCGATTTGCTTGATACGCTTACGGAAGTTGCGTTTGTCAATCTCAACACCCATAATCGCTTCGTGGACATTCTGAAGCTGTGTGAGCGTGAAGAGTTCTGGGAGAAGATTGAAACCGAGTGGGTCTTTATTGATGAGTTTGCGGAGTTGGCTCAATGCTATCTGTACCATCTCGATGTGGTCACCATATAGCTCTGGTAATTTGTTGATGTCAACCCACTGTAGGTCGTTCTCTTCCAATAACTTATTATCGTAGTCAGACACATTGATGAGGGCGCAATAAGCGATTGAGATAACGCGATCACCAGGGTCACGATCAGTCTCACCGAAGGCTCCCACCTGTCGCATATAGATGTCATTGATGCCCGTACATTGGAAAAGAACTCTGTTGGCAGCCTCTTTTAAGCTCTCGTCTTCTCTAACGAATCCGCCGTAGAGAGATAGTTTGCCGCTGTATGGTTCAACCTTACGCTTACCAACGAGTAACTGTAGCTTTTTGTTTTCGAAGCCGAGTACGATGCAGTCGACCGAAACTAATAGTTTGGGTTCACCTTTGTAGTATTTATTCATGTTGTAGGTTTTGATATGAGATGTAAACTTGTAAATATCTCTTGGTTAGGTAGTAATATCTTTTTTGTTGTGTATTGGGATTTAAAGGTCTTCCTGTGTTGGATTACTTCTTGTGTTTATGACGCTTATTTTTAGCTAAGGGCTGAACTTCTTATGTTGAATCCAGCCCTTATACTAATTAAATATCGATGAAAATGACACCTCGTTAGATACCATTATGCTCTTAGCAAACCTTGTGAGAACCTTCACTGATAACCACTGGGTAGACTTCTGGGGCATGACCATACTTTGCTGTGAACTTCTCTGTTGCGTCAGCAATGAACTTGTCATACAACTCATCCTTAACGAGGTTGATGGTACAACCACCGAAGCCACCACCCATGATGCGGGAACCAGTTACGCCATTCTCCTTAGCAATGTCGTTGAGGAAGTCGAGTTCTTCGCAGCTTACCTCATATTCCTTGCTAAGTCCGTGATGTGTTTCATACATCTTCTGACCAACTGTCTCATAGTCACCAGCAACAAGTGCGTCACAAACAGCGAGTACGCGCTCTTTCTCACCGAGAACGAAGTGTGCACGCTGGTAGTCTTCAGCACTAACCTTGTCCTTAACAGCCTCTAACTCGTCCCAGTTAGCATCACGCAATGTCTCATACTTCTTCTCTGGGAACTGCTTAGCAATAGCTGCAACAACGTTCTCACAGCTTCTGCGGCGATCGTTATATGGGCTACCAACAAGTTCGTGCTTAACCTTTGAGTTGACAAGAACGAGCTTATAACCCTGTGGATTGAATGGGAAATACTCGAATTCACGGCTGCGGCAGTCAAGGCGCATCAGCTTACCTTCCTGACCGAAGACGCTTGCAAACTGGTCCATGATACCACAGTTCACACCGATATACTTATGTTCTGTAGCCTGACCAGCGAGTGCGATGTCCCACTTTGATATCTTATTATCAGCAAACAAGTCGTTCAATGCGCATCCGAAACAGCTCTCCATAGCAGCAGATGAACTCATACCTGCACCGAGAGGAACGTCACCAGCAAAGGCAATGTTGAAACCCTTTACGTCAACACCAAGTGCTTTGAACTCCTGTACCATACCATAAATGAAGCGTGCCCATGTAGCGCGTGGCCCCTCTGGGTCGTCAACTTTGAACTCTACACGGTCCTTAAGGTCGATAGAGTAGCACATAACAGTGTTTGTACCATTGGGACGAACCTCTGCCATAATGCCCTTGTCTACTGCACCTGGGAATACGAAACCACCATTGTAATCAGTGTGTTCGCCAATAAGGTTTATACGTCCTGGTGAGAAATAAATGTTTCCAGTCTGACCGTCGAAATGCTTAATGAAACGGCTTCTTACGAATTCTATGTCCATGTTAGTAATGTTTTGAATGATAGTTAGGGTTTTATGTATATATCTCCTTATAATGGCAAGCGTGATGCCTGCCATTATAAGGATGCTTGTTTTAAGCCTTCTTTGAAGGATGTGAGCCTACTAAAGCGTAGAAGAGCATGTAAGCCAACATACCAACGATGAGCCAGTAGCTCTGGATGTCGCCTACCTTTGTTGCCATGAGGTTCTGAATCAATGGCATTACACCACCACCAACAACCATAGTCATGAAGAGACCAGAAGCTGTCGCTGTGTATTTACCAAGGCCTTCGGTAGCGAGGTTGAAGATTACACCCCACATAACTGATGTACAGATACCACAAAGGATGATGAACAATACCTTTGTTGGGACCTCTACCTTGTCGAATGTGCTCTCTGCAAGGTTAGGAATTGAAAGACTCATCTTTACATCCTCTGGCATGAAGATAGCAACGAGCAAGAGGAGGAGGGCTACTGCTGAGGTTACGGTCAACTGCATACGAGATGATACCTTACCGCTGATGAAGGCACTAACGAAGCGACCTACGAGCATCAACATCCAATAAACACCTGCAATCAAACCTGCTGTTGCTGCACTACCAAGTACACCGCCCTTTGCAACTGGCTCACTGAGGTAGAACAAGAGCTGACCAGGAATACCAACCTCAACACCTACGTAGAAGAAGATAGCAATGATACCGAGCAACAACTGACGATAACGCAGAGCCTCCTTGACACCACCAACAACGTCTGTCTTCTCTGTCTCCGGCTCTGTCAACTGTGTAAACCAAACGATAACGAATGAAGCTGCAAAGATAACTAACGCAATCAACAACAATGGAGTTACTGCCTTGAGTGATGTTTCCTTTGTAATCTCACCAATCATAGAACCTGCGAGCATTGGAGTCAGCGTCGCTGCGAGTGAGTTCAACGAACCACCCGTCTGAATCAGCTGGTTACCACGGTTACCACCACCGCCAAGAAGGTTCAACATTGGGTTTACAACGGTGTTCAAGATACAAACGCAGAAACCGCAAACGAAGGCTCCGAGCAAGTAAACTACGTATGTGCTGATGGCATTTCCGTCCATTGTACTTGAGAAATACTGGATGCCAATACCGAAGAAACCAAGTGCCAAAGCTACAAGAGCAGTCTTCTTATATCCGTATTTTGTAATCATCATACCTGCAGGAATACCCATGAAAAGGTAAGCTGCAAAGTTCATCATGTTACCCATCATACCAGCCCACTCATAGTGCTGCTTCCAAATTGTACCAAATGGTGCCGCCATATTGGTTACGAAAGAGATCATCGCAAATAAGAACATCATGGTGATAATTGCCACCAAGGTTCCTTTCTTGTTAGTTTGATTTTCCATTTTGATATTTCAATTTTTATTTATTATTTCCTTTTTAGATGCTTATTTCTCTACACCGAACTTATAAATCGTTCTCTGTGTGTACTCCTTACATGGCTCTAAGATGACAGAAGGGAAATAAGGATGGTTTGGACTGTCTGGGAAGTGCTGTGCTTCGAAGCAGATAGCACTGCGACGTGGGAAGGTGGCACCATGCTGTCCCTTATAGCCGTCAGCCCAGTTATGGGTATATACTTGAACACCTGGCTCTGTTGTATACACTTCCATTGTTCTGCCACTCTTTGGTTCTTTGATGCGTGCAGCGAATGATAGCTCGCCTTCTTCCTTCTTATTCAGTACGAAACAGTGGTCGTAACCTGCGCCATTCTTAATCTGTTCGTGCTCAGCGTCGATATCCTGACCTACTGCCTTTGGCTCACGGAAGTCGAATGGGGTTCCAGCTACCTTCAAAATCTCACCCGTTGGGATGGATGTATCGTCAATAGGAAGATAGAAGTCTGCGTTTATCTGGCATTCTAAGTCGTCAATTGTTGGTGTAGGATTAGCAATACCTGCCAAAGAGAAGAATCCATGACTGGTAAGATTGATAATCGTTTTCTTGTTTGTCTTTGCAGAATACTTGATAATGAGTTCGTCGTTATCAGAGAATGAATAGGCTACCCAGACTTCAACTTCGCCTGTATAGCCTTCCTCTCCATAAGAAGAAATGTACTTCAAAACAACGGCATGGTCGTTAACTTGTACTGCATCCCATACCTTTGCGTTAAAGCCCTCCTTACCTCCATGCAGAGAGTTAGGACCATTATTAATAGCAAGTTTATACTCCTTTCCGTTCAACTGGAAACGACCTTTAGCAATACGGTTGCCATAACGGCCAATAAGTGTTGAAAGATAAGGCTCTGGTGAGGCGATAACCTCTTGTATATTGTCATGTCCTTGAATGACATTTGCTAATTTACCTTCTTTGTCAGGAACCATGATAGCAACAATCGCACCACCGTAATTAGTGACTGCAACCTCATTGCCCTTGGCATTTCTGAGTACATAAAGATCGGTTTTCTTACCGTCTATTGTCGTCTGGAAGTCTTCTTTTTTCAGTCCACACGCGTAGTGTGTCTCTTCGGTATTTACCATGATGTTCTGTTTTTAGTTACTATTTCAAGACCTGCAAAGTAAATAAAAATAAACGATAACTGCAAACTTAACTTTGAAAATAATAGGGTATGGTGTGTTAAAAACAATTAACATAACGGCTATTTAATCCAAATCAACCATTATGATTTTATGGAGATTTAATCTCTTATGATCGATTTGGATTAAAAATGTCTTTATTCTTTAAGATTAATCTAAGTCTTTTAAACGAAGATAATACCTCTTTTTATAAGGATTCGTGTGCAAATATTGGATTAAATAACCTCTACGTATCCTCTATTTCTTAGCGGGACAAGCCTTAAGCAAAGGATAGTTTGACGTCTCCTGAAACTTTGTTAGCTTATTATGCATGTGTTCTAAATCGTCGAATTTCTTTTGCTGAAGCATTTCTTTGGCAAAAGGTGTTGTCGGGCTGTTAGGATATGTCTTTATAAATCGTTCCCATTCTTTCTTCACATCATTGTCTAAATGTACGTCATCGTAAGATATAGGGGTGTTATCAAGGCCAAACAAAAAGGCATACTGGAGAAATTTATAGTCATCTTGTAGTCTACAGAATAATTCTTTCTGCGTTGGATTTGCCTTTACATAAGCCTCATATCGAGCAAGCAGATTACCCAACTCTCGCCAAGTTATTATCAGTCCAGCATCTGGGGCAATGTTCTCACTATCCTTCAATAGGTGCCAAAAGTCTTGGTAGTATTTCGGTAAGAGCTTGACATACTTAGTATAGAACTTGGCTGGAGGTGCAAGTTCTACTATTCCCTCTCCCAAATCTTCTACATCTATGCCGTACTTCTTATAATATTGTTCCTTCTGTATTATGGAATCATGTGGCTCTTTCTCATTACCTTCATCATCCATCCTAAATTCGTAATAGTGGTCAAGGAAATAGCTTTCATGCTCGTTGATTTTAAGTAACTCTTTTTCCACTTGTGTATTAAAATCATCAAAGATTCTACAACGCTCCTCTGGTGTTGCAGCTTCAATTGTAAGGTCAATAACTTGCTCATGAAGTTGAATACGTTTCAGAGGGTCAGTAGTCTTTGCAAGAACCTGTTTTATGCTGTCGATATTAGCTGTTTGTTTTATACTGTCAGCCTTTGTTTCCTGCTTTATGCTGTCAATATTTTGTATGTCTTTATCTGATTGCTTAGAGGGATTGTTTTGACACGCTGTCAATAGTGCAATTCCAGATAAGAGTAAATAAAGAAATCGTTTCATAAGATGATAAATAAGAGTTTTAATAATGATTCTATTTTGTTCTCATAACTTTATTATGATTCGCAAAGATAGATAAAAAGGGAGGAAGTTCCAAATATTTGTGTTTTATTTCTTTTCGTGCGATTTCTGTACGATAAAATGCTCTTCTTTATGGATGTGTACGCTCATAGATACTCCGTTTTAGCTTTTTCATAACTTTTTATCTAAGCTTTCTTTAATGAATAGTATAATTCACTGTAGATATATAGCACATAAATAAGCGCTATCTCTGTATGAAATATTATGACAAAACAATGCGTTTGATGTCTTACTTTTAGGTTAAAAATGGCGTTTTCGATTACTCTTGTAACTATCAAGTAATCAGGTAGTTGAAGAATAGCGTTGTGAAAGGTGCTTAATTGGACTTCAAAAGGGCGTTAGTTAGACCTCAAAAGGGCACCTTTTGCAAGCCAATTAAGC
>NZ_JACD01000096.1:0-10286 GCF_000517825.1 Prevotella sp. ICM33 | reverse complement strand
GCCCTTTTGGCTTGCAAAAGGTGCCCTTTAAGACCCTTACTAACGCCCTTTTGAACCCTTAATAAGCACCTTCTACTTTCGTATTTTATAACCTCCTGATTTACTGTTAGTTGCAAACCGGCTCACAATACGTATTTTTCACCCTTATTTCAGGGATTTTATTAAAGAAAATGTCAAGGTTTTTGATGCAACTCCCCCCCAACAAAACACCAATGGCACGAAACTACGAATTGCACGGATTGCACGAAGACAAAGAATAGAACTACGAATAACACGAATATAAATAAGAAATAGCCAATAAGTGTATAATGCATCGCACATAACTTGTTTACTTGTCAACTAAATACTTGTCAACTAAACACAAGGGGTATCGCGGTAATTACGCCCCTCTCCTTTCGGAGAGGGGTTGGGGGTGAGGCTATTTATTCCTCCCCACAACACCCCTCAGCCAGAAGTAGACTTCTTCCTGCAAACGGAAAAGGGACCACGAACAGCGGAGGGGCAGATAACCGAACTTCCTTTTGATTGAAGGACTTACTTGCCGAAGATTGATGGTTTGCCAAACATGGTGCATGACAGACAAACCATGTTGGCGGTCGGCTACGGAGAGTTCATGGCGATGAAGATAATAGAACATGTAAAGACCCACTAAGTTGAGCCATCTCACCGTCTCGAAACAACGGAGAGTCTCCTCTGATGCACCCAAAGAAAGGAGCTGACGACGCATACTCTCGTTCGCTAAGAGAAAGTCGAAACGGCGAACACTGATGTTATGTGTTGTGGAAGAAGTATGCTGTCGATAATAATAAACACCCTCACAAAAAGCTACTTTGCGAGACTTTAGATAATGAATACGAGTTACATTCTCATCGCTATAGGTCAGAAGTGTGTCGTCATAAGGATAGGTATGGTGGATATCTCCTCTAATTGCATACACACCATGTATCTTCCATGTGAGGCTTTCCTTAAAAGCCTCTGCGCCTGACAACGTACCGAAATGAGGCATAGGAAAGACCTTTTCCTCTCCATTCTCGTAATGATGAACAACCTGAAAGAGTACGGAATCAATCTCATCGGTGAAGGCTTCACATACTTTCTCAAGTGCCGTTGAAGCCAACCAATCGTCACTGTCCACAAAACAGATATAATCTCCAGAGGCATTGGACAGTGCCATGTTTCGGGCATAGCCTATTCCGTGGTTCTCTTTTAGCGCAAAAACCTTCACACGCTCGTCCTTTTCAGCATACTGGTGGAGAATCTCCAATGACTTATCCGTTGACGCATCATCGACACAAAGAACCTCAATATCCTTCAAGGTCTGCGACAACAGCGAGTCAAGGCATTGCGGTAGGTAAGCTGCTGTGTTATAAACGGCTACAAGTATACTAATCTTTGGCATGGCGAACAAACTTATTCTTCACTTTAGAGATTAAAGCATTCCATAGTCCCGACTTCGCTTTCATCACACGGAGAGAAACTATCGTACTGACAACGCATAACAAACTGGCTACGCCCCACCGCATCCACTCGTCATCAGAGCGCACACTAAGAAGCACAAGGAGTCCGATTGAGAAATGAAGTGCGGCATAACGCATCACTGATGAGGACAGACGATAACCATAACGGACGTAAGCATAGCCATAGACACAGACAAGATTGAGCAGACCCGCTGCTGCTATACCTAATCCTGCACCGAAGAGTCCCCACTTCCAAAAGCCAAGTAGTACGAGTGCGACAAGGAAGATGTCATACAATCCCTCTAAGAGTAGATAGGATTTTGAGTCTCCTTTTGCCAAAGGAATATACTCTACAGGGAGGCGAATAGCACGGATATACATCGCCAACACCAACACTTGCGCCATGCTGAGGGCTGGAAGGAACTTATCGGAATAAAGGAAAAGTATCAGCTGGGGCAGGAATAAGAGGAAGAAAGTAAGCAAAGGAGAGATGAGAAGGAGTGTCACTTCTATCTGTCGGTTGACAATCTGATTAAAAGTAAACTTCAAGTTGTTTGCCCCAGAAAGGCGTGGAAAGTAGTCAGTTTCCATTGCAGAGAAGATCATACCTGCATAAACCATCGTCATCATGAAGGCAGAATTATAGAAACCCACGGTTGCTATATCCGAAACATTATTGAGATAGCTGCGGATAATCAGGTCGGCACCAGAGCCCAAGATGCCTGCAAAGACAAAGGCTGTACCCAAACGAATCATGCCCCAACCCTTGTCTAAGAACGTTTTTTGGAAAGAAACGTGGAAAGGATAGAGCCGACAAGAAACCATTATCGTCAATAAGAGCTGCACCAATGCCATCAATACCAACGAAGGAACAATGGTAGCATCACCAAAGAAATAATAAAGTGGAACGGTTAATACTAAGGCACCTAACACGTTATACACCGATATAGCGGCTAAGGAACGCAACTTACGGACTCCCTTAAGGATAGCAAGCTCGCCTCCAGCTAAGGCTGTCAATGCCACACAAGGAGAAAGAAGAATGAAATGAAGCGTATGTCCGTCCCACGCAAAGGTGTAACGGCTAAGCAACGGACTCAGGAAGATACAGATAAAGAATCCCAACAAGGCAGCAAGCAGGCTCCATGAACGCACAAGGGCAATGTCTTCCGTCAGTTTCTCTTCATCCTTCTGGTCGTAATCCTCTGAGATATTGCGCACAGCACTCATAGATATTCCAAAGTTCGTGGAGTCACTGATGAGCTTGGTTGTGGAATTAAAAAGCGAGATAAGTCCTACTCCCTGCGGTCCGAGCAGCATGGCAACAAACTTGTTGCGAACGATACCAATCAGCACATTCAGCACCTGTACACCACCAAAGAGGCTGATGTACTTCAAGATATGCAAATAGCTGTCAGTATTAGAGGCTTTTTTCATCACATTAACTAACGGATTTAAAAGTTTTTTATTATTTTTGCATCAAACAATTATTACATGAGATTATCTATCATCATCCCCATCTATAACGTTGAAGACACACTCCAGAGATGTTTGGAGAGTGTGTTAACGCAGATGGATGAGAGGATAGAGGTCATTCTCATTGACGATGGGTCGACGGATTCCTCTGGGAAAATAGCCGAAGAGATGACCGCTAACAAGGGGAATTGTAGGCTTATCCACCAAGAAAACAAGGGGCTTTCGGCAGCAAGAAACGCAGGAATAGAAGTGGCAACGGGGGATTTTCTTACTTTTGTCGACTCTGATGACTTCGTTGCGGAGGGTACATACGATGCGTTGTTGGCTGTCTTGGCAGCACATCCAGACTATGATATCCTTGAATATCCTGCTATGCTGTATTACGGAAGTGCGACGAGGCAACGACTGCTGACCTTCACGGACACAACAATCGGTTCTATTCGTGATTATTGGTTGGGCGGGGCTCACCTCCACACCTACGCTTGTAATAAGCTTTTTCGTCGTGAACTCTTTGCACAGACGCGCTTTCCAGAGGGCAGAGTGTTTGAAGATGTCTACACTTATCCTTACTTATTGCAGCAGGCAAAGGTAGTGGCAACTACTGCTGCGGGCATGTATTACTATTGTCAAAACGACAAAGGCATCACCGCTCAAGCAGGAGGAAAGGAATTGAACGACCTCTTGGAAGCGCATCTTAAGCACCTCAAGCTGTGGGGAGAACTGACACCTGCTTACTATCAGGCATTGGTTAATATTCAGTTGGATGTCTACGAGGCTACTCATGCTGCCCCTATCCTACCCGTTCTGCCCTATAAAGGAACCTTGAAACTCTTTATTCTCCACTTAATCGGATTAAAACGCTTATGTCAACTCAACCAGTTTATTCACAAAATAAGGAAGATAAGCCACTCGTAAGCTTCATCGTAACTTACTATAGCGAGCCTGTTGATATGCTAAAAGAGTGTATCAGCAGCATTTTGGCATTGAGTCTGAACGAGACAGAACGCCAGATTATCGTCGTGGATGACGGTGCGGAGTATTCGCCTCTCAACGAATTGCTTGCGCTTTCATCGAACATTGTCTACGTCAGACAGCCTAACCGAGGATTGGGACAAGCACGGAACACAGGAATTGAACTGGCTGAAGGAAGTTTTATTCAGTTTATTGATGGTGACGATTTGTTGCTGACAAGTGCCTATGAGCAGTGTTTAGATATCATCAGATACCGCGAAACGGATATGGTTTTATTCCAGTCAACTGACAAGAAAACCTCAAAACCACTTGCTGATGCTGAGGGTCCGATAAGTGGAACGGAATATATGACGCACAATAACCTGCGGGGCAGTGTCTGTACAGTTCTTTTCCGCAAGGAGATTCTACACGATCTTCGTTTCCCTAAAGGCATACTTCACGAGGATGAAGAGTTTACGCCACAACTCATGTTACGTGCTGAGAACCTTTATTTTACCAATAACAAGGCGTATTACTATCGTAAACGTGAGGGGTCTATCATGCACAAGCGTGACAAACGTTGGCATATCCGCCGCCTTTCTGACGCCGAGCAGGTACTTTATCGGTTGAAAGAGCGGGTTGACTATCTCCCTGTAAAAGAGCGTATTGCAATGGAACGACGCATCGCCCAACTGACAATGGACCATATTTACAACGTGATAACGATGACACATGACGAGACTCATCTCAACCATGTGCTCCAACGTCTGTCCCGACATGGGCTTTTCCCGCTGCCCGACAAGGACTATACAAGTAAGTATAAGTGGTTCAGAAGAATGACAAACAGCAGTTTCGGGCGCAAGACATTGATAATGCTGTTAAGGATAAACAAGGGATAAGACGCAAGTAGATACGGTGTCTATCCGTCTTCTACGAACAGTTTACTCCCTTATCAACTGATTCTTGTAAACTATTTTCATACTGTTCAAAACCAACACATGCTCTTTTGGCTTCTTAAAGACGGCTAATTGACTTCGAAAAGATGCCCTTTAAGCCTCTTACTAACGCCCTTTTGAAGTCCTATTAAGCACCTTTTGGGAATCACCTTTGCAACTACTTGATAGCAAAATACTTACAAGGGTGTTGAAACAGCTTGTTTTTAGTCTTTTTCTCCGCCATTTCATCGAACATTTTATCAATATATTTCTTTGTCTTTTGGGGTTAAATCTCACACGGAGACACGGAGTTTACGGAGTCTTTTTTAATGACACGGAGGCACCGTCGGTGCAGGGAGCAACGGAGAAAACAACCCATAAAACTTGTGTAAACGTAATTTATAAGTTACCTTTGAATAGCAAACTCGGTAATCATAATTATGAATTATGAATTCTGAATTCTGAATTAAAAAAGTCAAATGAAAGTCCTACTATTAGGTGAATATAGCAACGTACATAACACGCTGGCACGAGGCTTGCGTGAACTTGGACATACCGTAACAGTGGTGTCGAATGGGGATTTTTGGAAGAATTACCCACGTGATATTGATGTTTCCAGACGGTCGGGAAGGTTAGGTGGCATGCTTTTAATGGCTAAAATCTATACCTTACTGCCCCGTCTGCGAGGCTATGACATCGTACAGTTTATCAATCCTGTGTTCTTTGAACTGAAGGCGGAACGGCTCTTTCCGCTCTTTCATTATCTGAAAAAGCATAACAAAAAGGTTGTGCTCTGTGGCTTTGGCATGGATTATTATTGGGTAAACACGTGCTCAACGACGATGCCACTGCGTTACAGCGACTTCAATATCGGTAAGGAACTGCGCCAAAATAAGGAGGCGATAGTCGAGAGAGAGGATTGGATTGGTACGGAAAAAGGTCGTCTGAACCAGCTGATGGCTGAGCAATGCGACGCTATCGTGACAGGACTCTACGAGTATTGGTGCTGTTATGAACCGTATTTCCCTAAGAAAACAACCTTCATCCCCTTCCCTATCGTTGTCGGTGAACCGCCTATCATAGCCGATGAAACACCCGAGAAACTGAATCTTTTTATTGGAATCAGTAAGAGTCGGTCGGTATATAAAGGGACTGACATCATGCTGAGAGCCGCAGAGACGGTGAAAAAACAATACCCCGACCGCCTCAACCTCACTGTTGTTAATGGTCTACCCTTTGACGAATACGTGCGAACGATGCTCGGTTCAGATGCTATTATGGACCAACTCTACAGCTATACGCCCTCGATGAATCCCCTTGAAGCGATGGCACATGGTATTATCTGTATCGGTGGCGGTGAGCCAGAGAACTATGAAATCATCAACGAGACTACACTCCGACCTATCATCAACGTCCTCCCGACTTATGAAAGTTGTGTTAGAGAGCTTACTCACCTCGTCAATAACCTCTCTCTCATTCCACAATTGCGCCGCGATAGCTATGAATATGTACGCAAACATCATGATCATATCAAGGTTGCCCGTCAGTATGAGGAGCTTTATCGGGGGGTATTAAGGGAGAAGGAGTATTAGCCTTATTGGGCTAATAAGGCTAATTGGGCTAATAATTATTAGGCTAACAAGCCCTATTGGGCTAATAACAATTGGGCTAATT
The DNA here is from genome assembly GCF_000517825.1 of Prevotella sp. ICM33. Classification (NCBI taxonomy): domain Bacteria; kingdom Pseudomonadati; phylum Bacteroidota; class Bacteroidia; order Bacteroidales; family Prevotellaceae; genus Prevotella; species Prevotella sp. ICM33. Next base: position 3,796 of record NZ_JACD01000096.1, on the reverse strand, counting down.
AGCCCAATAAGGCTAATAAAAATCAGGCTAACAAGCCCTATCAGCCCAATAACCTCAATAAAAAAAGTGAAGCCTAAAGCTTCACTTTTTTCTTTTTTCCATGACTCTCGTTACTCATTCGGTCAAGAGCAGTAACGACATAGACGTATTTTGTACTGCCGTCTTTATAATTAAGACGCAGCTTATTGCCGTAAGGCATCCCCACAATCTTTGAAGGATCATCGAGATTGATTGGCTCACCGGCATAGAAACGATAAACGATATAACGATAAGGAGCATCCTTCCAGCCCTCTCCCTTTGGAGCCTTCCATGTGAGATAATAGTAGCCATCACTCTCCTGTCTTGCCTTTACCTTCTTTGGTTTCGATGGAGCCTCATCGTCAATGAATGGCATCAAAGGCTGCAAAGCTGGATAACGCCAGTAGTTTGTGCGAAGGAGTGTACCATAGTTGCCTGGGTTATCAACAACCGACTTAGCATACCATAACACCGTTCCATTCACGTTCTGACACTGCTGATGCAGACGACGTTTCGCTGGAAGCTGATTTGAGTTAGGGTTCTGTGGGTCAGCATACTTCACCGTACGGAGTACATCCTCACCAATATACAACGGACGATTGCCTGCATAGCGGTTCCACCAGCCGATGAGTTCCTTATAATCAGCTGCACGATTGCCTATCTCCCAGTAAATCTGTGGCACACAATAGTCTATCCAACCATTGTTCACCCACTTAAGAACGTCGGCATAGAGGTCGTCATAGTTCTGCAAACCATTTGTACGACTACCATTCTTTGGGTCGTTCTTCTGATTGCGATAGATACCAAAAGGAGACACACCAAACTTCACCCAAGGCTTACGACGATGGATAGACTCACCCAACTGCTTGATGAAAAGGTCTACATTATTACGTCTCCAATCGTTGATATTGGTGAAACCACGTCTGTCATGCTGGAAGTAAGCTTGGTCAGGAATGGTCTGTCCTGCAGCAGGATAAGGATAGAAATAGTCATCAATATGTAAGCCATCAATATCGTATCGGCTCACGATATCATCAACCACTGCACAGATATAATTGCGATTCTCTGGCAGTGCAGGATTGAGGATGTAAAGTCCATCGTATGAGAAAACACGATTTGGGTTGGTTACTGCTACATGATTCGTTGCCAACTGTGTGGTATTCTTTGTCTTTGCACGATAAGGATTAATCCACGCATGAAGTTCCATACCACGATCGTGACACTCCGTAATCATCCATTGCAATGGGTCCCAATAAGGTGAAGGAGGTGTACCCTGACGCCCTGTAAGGAACTTACTCCATGGCTCATACTTACTTGGATAGAGCGCATCACACTCTGCACGCACCTGAAAGATGATAGCATTCACACCATCTCGCTGCAGTTCGTCCAACTGATAACGCAACGTACGTTGCATCTCCTCTGTACCAATACCTTGGAACTGTCCGTTCACACACTGAATCCACGCACCGCGGAACTCTCGCTTCTTAGCTGGAACCTGTCCATACACGGCATTTGCCACCCCAATGAAAAGCACTGCGGCAATCAATAATCTCAATAGAGAATGAAGTTGTCTCATTATTTTAATTTAGTTATATGCAAACCAACAACAGTAGCCCCTCCCCCTTACCCCTCCCCCAAAGGGAGGGGAGTAGTATGCGTGATACCCCTTGTAGGTTTGGGAATAACTTTTAAGCTGTCACAAGCTAATTAATTAGAATCAGGATTTTCATCACTCCCAAGCAAACTGTTTCCAGCACTCCCCCTCTCCCTTCGGAGAGGGGGCTGGGGGGTGAGGCTTTGTGTTGGGGGGTGAGGTTTTATCTCCTCCCTGCCATCTTCCTAAACATTTGGCGGTGGAAGCGGCGTTCAGCCTCTAACACGCGCAGCAATTTTGTGGCAGGAATCACCTTTAGCATTTCCTTATGATAACGCTGTTCTATCTGTTTTAATTGTATTTCATAGGCGTCAGCCTGTTCAATCATCTTACTTGCCTCGCGTTCTGATGATGGCCTTGCACTATGAATAGCACGTAACTTATCGAAATAGCCACGCTGTTTACTTCGCATCTCATCAAAGACCGGGAAGAGTCGTGCTGCCTCTTGCGCACTCAATCCTGCCTCTTTAGTAATGAAGTTATGCGACTCTGCCTTGATTCTGTTAAAATCAAACTTCCCTTGTGCATGCAGCAAAGACACACTGAAGAAAACGCAAAGCAATAGGATTATTCTTTTATATTTCATACTTCCTTCTCCTCTATTATTCTTCACTCGCCAGATAAGCATACATATCCGACTCGTCTATCATGAAGTAATCAGCTGCCTGATCGAAATCATCTTCTGATGAAGCCGATGTCTCGTGCGCTCCCTGCGCCAAATGATCCTCTGCCAAAGCATGTTTCCCTTGTCCACCATCAAACTCATGATAAGCAAGGAAGCCTACCAACACAACCCCGATTGTCATCGCTGCTGCTGCCAATGGGCGGAGATAATGCACCACCGTACGACGTGGTTTTACCGTCACCACTGCCTCTTTCTGCTCTTCTGTTGGTATCTGAGCCATCACACGGGAAGACAATTCAGAGAAGTAATTCTCTGGAACTGTGAAAGGCCGCTGCGTGTCGTATTCCTTTTGTAAGTGATTCGTTGATTCCATAAAGTTTTTTCTTTGATATAACTTAGACTGCAGAAAGGCTGAATGGTTTAATTATCAAGGTAAAATATTATTCATACCGCTTCACATAGTCAGTAATCTTCTGTACAGCAATATGATAAGAGGCTTTCAGCGAACCCTCGGTTGTACCTAATATCTCGCTTATCTCGGAGTATTTCATCTCGTCATAATAACGAAGTGTGAACACCGTACGCTGCACATCAGGCAAGGTTGCAATGGCTTCCTGCAACACTGCCTGACTCTTATCGCCATCGAAGTAGTCCTCTGCTAATAAGCGATTGGCTACTGATAGGTCGGCATCAGCACTGGAGAGTGCTGCTGTCTTTTGATGACGAAGGAAATCGAGCGATTCGTTAATAGCTATGCGATAAAGCCAAGTGGACAATTTAGCTTTTCCTTGAAAGGTCGGAAGACTCTTCCATGCTTTGAGAAACGTGTTTTGCAATACGTCGTCAGCATCCTCATGCGTAAGGACTATACTACGAATCTTCCAATACAGCGATTGGCTGTACTGGTCAACAATCATGGGGAAAACCTTCTGTCTTCCTTCGGAACTCGCCAACAGGCGAACCACTTCAGCTTCATCGAGGGGAGTCACTACTCTTCAAGAAAAGGCTTTTAATTGTCAAGAGCCGAACGGCGTCTTAACGGATAGATACCTTGCGAACTACATTACCCACCTTGACGATGTAGCATCCCTTCGGGAGGTTGAGCGTATAGTGCTTATCGTCACCATCAACCTTCACGCTCATCACGCGTACACCCGTCACATTATAGATTGCCAACTGTTCGTTCTCAGCACCAACCACATGCAACACGTTACCAACAACCGAGATTGAAATAGTCTGAACGTCTAAGTCAATCAAATCAATCGCTGCACGTGCCTGCACCGGTGCGGTGAAGCCTACAGAGAGCAGTAATGTGAAAAGAAAAGGAGTAAATATATTTTTTATCATAGACTATGCTTTTATGTTAGCTACAAAGATAACAAATTTAGGAATACATCTACTTATTTTATTGCATTAGTCTATTAAGATTTAATATAAATTAATATATTGCTGTCCGGTAAACCTTTTCCACATATAAAAGTTAAGGGCTAAAATCGGTA
>NZ_JACD01000095.1:0-3493 GCF_000517825.1 Prevotella sp. ICM33 | reverse complement strand
TAAAATCTGTCAGTTCCACAACTTCCGAGTTCTGAATATATGCGTTAATTTCTTCCTCGCTTGCTGGTGTACGATGAAAAATCAGATAGACTATCCCATTTACCAACAATAAGCCTATGGCTGCACCTATTCCTTGTGCATTAATTTTGAAACTCTTCATCTTTTATCATTTAGATTATTCCTCTTCAAACAGTCTATCAAACTCGTCTTCCAGTAAGAGATAACGTAGGTAATAGACAACAAACTTGTAATTAAAAGCGCCTAATGTTATGCATTCTATATATAAATACAGACATTAGCTTTTTCTTTCATTCTGTATGAGTAGTCCCTCCATTGCTTACGCTCACATAGACTGATAGTACCCTCATTTTTCGTATTATAAATAGTCAATGACAAGTTGTTTTACTCTTAGATAGACATGAATAATGTTTAATCTTCTGTCTTTAATATGTCAAATGTAAGAAGATAATTTCAGATATACAACTGAGAGATATAAAATATAAAGGTTTTAACATTTTGTAAACTATATAGCTTACCTGATATACTTTTGTGAGTAAGTTGTTTACATGTACTATAATGTAAATAATTTTCTAACGCCTAAACTCTTATTGATGTCCAATTGGCTTCGAAAAGACGCCCAATTGGCTTGCAAAAGATGCCCTTTTGAGGTCTTACTAACGCCCTTTTGAGCCCCTATTAAGCACCTCTTGCCTCACTGTTTTGTAAGTTATTGACTATCCGTTAGTTACAGCCACAGTGAAAGGTGGCATTTTTATGCTTATTTTTAGTAAAAACGTTCTTACCATTGTAAACATATTTCACATTCAGTGTTTGAATTGTGCGAATGTGCGAAAACATCTCCAATAATTTGGAATGATAAGATTTACCGCCCTAAGTTTAGAACGTTGACGTAATGTCACACAAAGAAAAGGAGAGTACAGAGAATTATTAAAACAAAGCAATGGAAGTCACGGAGGCATCGTTGGTGCATTGAGCGACGGAGATTGTTTGCCAGTTCTATTAGACACTTTCTGTTCAAAGTATTTACATCTAAAGTTATCAAGAAGCTGTACGCTACACCTCCATCGGTCTTTGTGCCGTCAGCACCTCTGTGACATTACGTTATCTCTGTCGCCTCTGTGACTCCGTGTGCCATAATATATAAGAGCTTAGTTGATCAGTCCATTTTTTTGAAGATCCTTACTTTACACTTACAGGCAAATACACATACCCTACGCAATATTCATTAAAATCGTCTTTATAATCAAATGAAAAGCAGATACTGTCATGCTTAAGTAAATTTTCAATCAGTTCCTTATTATTTTTTTTAAGTTCTTGCACACTCCCTATCTTGACTATTCCGCTCTTCTGTGGAAGTTTTATACTACTTTTTACAATTTTCTGGAATTCAGGTGTGAAACACTGATAGCGAATATAAACGAGAACCTTGCGCTGTTGCTTATCCATTTCTCTTAACCCCTCTATATCAGATGTCCGTACAATCTTTCCGTTCACATTGAAGAATAGTGCCCCATTAAAATCCCAAGCGTGTGGTGCACACGTATAATCGCTGGCACATAGGTATGTACTACTTGACAAAACTACTCTTTTAGAACTGGTCTTACTCATTAAAAAAGCTAAAGGGATATCCATATATTTGACAGTATCATTATCAAGTGCTAAAGATATTGGATTGTCTGACATTGTCTGTTCAATGGAGATGTAGTTTTGCTCTTTATTGGAACAAGACAATAAAATTACAAATGCAAGTAAAAAAAGATTCTTCATTATAAAAAGTTGTTTTACAAAACTTATACTATATTTATTCTCCTATAAAATTAAAAATATCATTACCATCTTGAGGATGATTATCATAAATTACAACCGCTTTGTCATCAGAATCATGAACTCTTTGCTTAAAGACATGAATCTTTGTCTTTTCAAATTTATATTTCTTATTGGCAGTTTCCAAATAAATGTTGAACCTGTTATTATATTTGCTTACTTGAATGATTAGCTTTCCTGGCTGAGTAGGATTGTTGCCATAAACATCCATAAATGCTTTCTTCACTTCTGCTTCATCAAAATAAAAATGTCCCGTATAGAGCATATCATCTGCAATCCATTGGAACTCTATCTTGTTGGGTCTTGAAGGCTGTTCAAAATATCCAGGGTCATCATGATTCAGGATCTCACCATTGGCAAAATTAATAATAAAATTCCCTTTGCGTAACTCTGTTTGCTTATTTTCAAATTGTATATCAAATTGATAGTTAAAACGCTGCGCATAAATTCCCCAGATTTTGTCATACTCTGAGCCATGTTCGATAATGTAAGGTGTGTCATATCCATCGGCACAAAGACTATCAACAGTTTGATATGCATTATAAAAGTCTTCGCTGAATTCTTTAAGTGTCATGTGTATTTCTTCTCCCTTTAATGTATCGCAAATCAGCACCCTTCTTAAATTTCCTATCCCCAAGTATAGCCATAGATGTCCTCCTGGAAGAATTGTTACATCAAACTCGTTAAAGTCCATATTGCTTTCTCTCCAGTGGCTATAAAATCCTTCTCTAAAGGCTTTTAGGAGTTTGTTTTGTATTTGCTGGGAGAATTTAATATTTGCCCTATAAATCTTTTTATCTGCTATTGATACCCAAACCATGTCTATACCTTTGGGAATACCAACCTCACCTTGAGGTGGGTTTACAGAAAAAGGTGTTGCGGTAACATTTCCAAGGCCTGCCATAGCTGTTTCATCAAAAACATCTACAGTTTCTTCTCCGTTATCCCCATAGAAAGCCTTTGCATATTTTAACTCTGAGCTATAATGGGTTGGCGATGAGATATAAAAATCCCAACTAAACTTTGTTTCATGTCATTCTTTCCGTTTGATAAGCCCTTGCATGACAGTGTTGTTATGCAAAATGCCAAAATAAATAATACTGGATAAATTTTCTTCATATTCTTATTCTTTAGCTATATCCACATTGGTACTGCTTTTAAGATATAAATTATCTTGTGATGTAATTGTGGTGACTCCATACGATTCGTAAGTTGAATCTTCACTTATTTTTGTTTTAATTGACTTCATAACACTTAAGTTCATATTACCATAAATATTGGTCGTTTGGTCACCACTAATAGACGATTTGGCATCTTCCATTATACTCAATACGGAACTTCCATTTATAGAAAGCGAAGAATCTTTCCCGATGTTGATAGATGACTGTTCTCCCACCTGCATTGTAAAGTTCTTGCCAACGTTTACATTCATGTTCTCTGATGCATTGATGTTAACATTCTTTGTATTGACATTCACTTCTTCAGCAGAAGATATGGTGATGGTGCCATTTAATTCATCAATGAAGATTTTNTTGGCACGAGTGGTNTGTAGNAGGATNGTATGGGCGGTATCGTCAAAGGTAACGGTNGANCCGCTTNGGGTGGTAAGACTTTTCTTGTGGTTGGCAGCAAAGCCTCCGCTACCTGT
>NZ_JACD01000094.1:0-7646 GCF_000517825.1 Prevotella sp. ICM33 | reverse complement strand
TGGTTGACAGAACACCTCAACTACGAAGAATAGAAATAATATTCAATTATGAAGAGGATTTAGATGAACGGGCAAGTATTGGACATTCTCGCAAAAGTGAATATGCTGTTCGTGAAAAAAGGCTTGTAAAATTAAAACACGATATGGAGTAATATCTTCAGTTAAAAGATTATTGGTGTCCGATAAAACTTTTTTAGAGTTATCTGTGTTAGATAAAATAGACTTAAACTTATGATTTCATTAATTTATTTGGTTATTATAGCGCTTTCCTTGTCAATATAAGCACATTTTATAATGCTTACAGTTTAAAACTGAAAACCAAGCCCATGGATAAGTAAAACGACTGCAACATCGATGGATAAAAAGATACAGAGCTTTCAGTTTATTTTTACCAGACAGCAATATTATGATATAAAGCTAATTGCTGACTTTTTCACACTAAACTAATAAAATCATAGTATAGAAACGGGTCATTGAAGAAAGTTTTTTATATATTTGCAACAGAGAACAAAAGCACAAGCCAATGAGTTGACAAGAATGTGCCAATTACTAATTATAACACAAAAAAGGACAATGAAAAAAACTATTACAATCGCACTTCTTACTGCAGCAGTAATAGGTGCAACATCTTTTTTTTCATCATGCAGTAACAAAAACGATGATGACTGGATTATTGACGGCTTGCCAGATCCTGTAACAATTGACCTTTCAAAGGTATTCACTAATGGAACGCCTAAAGAGGTGGACAGTATGACTATCCAAACAAATGAAAAAGGATTAGTTACAAGTATTGAGACTAAGGATGAAATGGTATCTTTTAAATACAATAATACAAAAACACGTGCTATTGTAGTCCCAAATGTCTTCATGAAAGTAGAACGTAATGGGAAAGCAACACTCTATAAAATGTATCTGAACAACAACGGTTTTGTTAGAAGATGCGTGATAGAGCAAAAGGAAAATACAAAGGAAGATATATGGAGCTTCACTTATAACGATAATGAGCAACTAATTAATATAATCCATTCAGCAGATAACTACAAAGAACTTACTTTGACTTATAAAGATAGCAACATCTCTGAAATAGAGACAAAAACTATCGTTTCACAAACAACAACAAGAAAGAAAGATACTTGTAAAGTTGCTTATACCTCAGATACAACCCCAGCTCCTATAGTGAACAAGGGTAACATTATGCTCTTCAATACAACGTTTGGAATTGACATGGGCGCAATTAAATACGCCTACTATGCAGGATTGCTTGGAAAAGCAACTAAGAACTTGCCTGTACAGTTTATTGATAAGAGCGGCAACAAAACCAACTTTACATGGACTTTCAATAGTAATGGTTTCCCAACAGCAATGACAAGCGGTAGCCATCAATACAAGTTCGAGTGGTAAAAAAGTATTTTATATCATTACATATATTTATCATCCCCCTTCTATAAAGTACACTCGGAAAGTAAATCAATAGGGGGTTACTTTCAAACCATAGCTCTCAGACCATACCCCTCACTGGTCTGAGAGCTTTTCTTTTACCCTTTTATCCACCCATCCCAAATCTACACCCACGCAAAATAGCACAAATACACAGATTACTACATAGCTTATACTTGCCAAGCAACCATTGAAACAGTATCTTTGCAGCATGAATCACGAATTATTTTCATGAAAAAAAATATTTTTCTTCATGAAAAGAAAGATTTATTTTCACGTAAATAATTTCTTTCTTTCGTGAAAAGAATTCAGCCCAAGCCTAAGATTGTAGAGGATAACCCTACATTCTATAGAGCTATGGCACATAGAAAAGACGATTATTAACCCTTTATTATAAACATAAAGCTATGACTGTAAATTACAAACTATTAAGAACAAGCGGTAAACTCGCACAATGTAAAGCACTAAGAATAGTACCAATCAAGAAAGACGTAACAGGTATAGAAAGAATCTGTCAGCATATCCAACAAGCAACAACGCTTACAACAGCCGACATTCTCGGGACTATCTCGGCATTAAAAACAGAATTAGCAGAGGAGCTAAAAAGTGGGAATACAGTCCATCTACCGGGCATAGGATTCTTCTCGCTTGCCCTTAAAGGCGACATACATGAAGACCCTAAGACGCATCGTCACCATCTCCGTAATGTTGCTGTACGCAAAATTAGATTCCGCCCCGATAAGGATTTTCACGAAGCGTTAGGAAAGATGATTTTTGAAAACAAAACCTACAAAGACGGTACATCCACACTTCCTACAAAATCTGCCGTTAACGCTGCACTAAAAGAGTTGTTTGAAGAGAGTCCGATAATCACCGTTAACGACCTCCGTCGCCGTCTGAACCTTTCTACAACCTATGCCTATCAACTTACAGCACAGTTAGAACGTGAAAAGAAAATCATCAACATAGGTTCACGTTATCGCAAAATATATAAAAAAGCGTAAGCAGAAGGCGATAAACAAATGGTAAACATATAGAGGGAAATAGCATATTACTATTATAAATTAGATTAGACCCAGTAATAATTCAATAGCATAGAAACACAAAAAAGCCATTCCCAACCCTTTTCAGAGCATAGGAATGGCTTTTATTTATTGAGTAGTCCTCAGACTATTTTATCCAATCCACTTCACGTAAGCGAAGTCCTGACGGTGTGGCAGGAGATCGTTCTTAGGATACATACGGACAGCGCACTTATAAGCACCTGCTTCTGTTGCATCGAAAGTAGCCTCAAAAGTATAGTGATTACCCTCTGTCTTCACCATCTTGAATGGGATTACCTTGTGGATGTTAACGTCATCAACTGGTGCATTCTTCAAGAATACAAGCTCAAGACCTACAGCATTGTTCAAGCCCTGCTCGTCGATAACGTAAGTAACCTTAATCTTATGACCTGTAGAAATATCCTGCAGTGCATCCTCGTCCTTAGAAACAACATAGATGCTGTCCCAACGCTCTGCTACAGACTCCTTCCAAAGAGCAATCTCCTTAGCAAGTTTATTGTCATTAGCCTCGAGCTTATGAGAACGCTTAGCCTGACTCTCATAGAACTTGTCATAGTAGTCATCAAGCTGACGCTTCATTGTATAGTGAGGAGCGATAGTTGCAATAGAGTTCTTTACAACCTTTACCCAATCCTCTGAGTAGCCATCTTGATTCTTATTGAAGTAGAGAGGAGCAATCTCATTCTCGAGAAGACCATAGATAGTAGCTGCATCAAGCTGGTCCTGATAGCCCTGATTCTGATAGGTACGCTTCTCTGGCAATGCCCATCCAGCTCCCTCGCGGTAGCCTTCAACCCACCAGCCATCAAGTACTGAGAGGTTAACAACACCGTTCATTTCTGCTTTCTCACCAGATGTACCACTTGCCTCGAGTGGACGAGTTGGTGTGTTCATCCAGATATCAACTCCAGAAACGAGACGACGAGCCAACTGCATATCGTAATCCTCAAGGAAGATAATCTTACCGAGGAACTGTGGCATACGTGAAATCTCAAAGATACGCTTGATAAGTCCCTGACCCGCGCCATCAGCAGGATGTGCCTTACCTGAGAAGAAGAACAGAACTGGACGCTCTGGGTTGTTTACAATCTTCTCCAAACGCTCAAGGTCTGTGAAAAGCAAGTGTGCACGCTTATACGTTGCAAAGCGACGGCAGAAACCAATCATCAATGCGTTAGGGTTGATACGCTCAAGGATAGAAACGACCTTAGCTGGGTCACCCTGGTTGCGGAGCCACTGCTTGGTGAACTTATCACGGATATACTTGATAAGTTTCTGCTTCAATGCCATACGTGTCTCCCAGATTTCTGAATCAGGAACATTATAGATTGCGTGCCAGATAGACTCGTTACTCTGGTCGCTCATGAAACTCTCATCAAAGTATTTATCGTAAACTTTGCGCCACTCTGTTGCGGTCCATGTTGGGAGGTGTACACCATTGGTTACATAACCTACAGCATTCTCCTCTGGGAAGTATCCCTTCCACAATGGAGCAAACATTTTCTGGCTTACCCAACCGTGAAGTTTTGACACACCATTGATTTCCTGACAGGTGTTACAAGCGAAGGTACTCATACAGAAACGCTCGCTGTGATCATCAGGATTGGTACGACCCATACCGATGAACTCATCCCACGAGATACCAAGTTTAGTAGGATAATCACCCATATACTTGCCGAAGAGTTCCTCGTCGAAGTAATCGTGACCTGCTGGTACAGGAGTATGAACGGTATAAAGTGATGAGGCACGTACAAGCTCCATAGCTTGATTAAATGTCAAGCCACTCTCAATGTAGTCGCAAAGACGCTGGAGGTTGCAAAGTGCCGCATGACCTTCATTGCAGTGATAGATATCCTTCTTGATACCCAATTTCTTCAAAGTAAGAATACCACCGATACCGAGCAGAATCTCTTGCTTCAAACGGTTCTCCCAGTCACCACCATAGAGAGAGTGAGTGATAGGACGATCGAACTCAGAGTTCATATCATTGTCTGTATCGAGCAAGTAAAGCTTAATACGACCAACGTTCACACGCCAAACAAGTGCGTGTACCATATAGTTGCGGTAAGGTACATCAACAACAACCTGATTGCCATTCTCATCGAGCTCACGCTCAATAGGAAGAGAGTTGAAATTCTGTGCATCGTACTTAGCAATCTGCTGGCCGTCCATAGAAAGACTCTGTGTGAAGTAACCAAAGCGATAGAGGAAACCTACAGCACAGAAGTCTACGTTAGAGTCAGAAGCCTCCTTAATGTAGTCGCCTGCCAAGATACCAAGACCACCAGAATAAATCTTCAAAGCCTGATTCAAACCAAACTCCATACAGAAGTAAGCAACAGAAGCACGCTTCTTGTTAGGCTTAACGTCCATATAAGTACGGAATTTCTTATAGACATCACTCACCTGCTTCATCAGCTTTTTGTCCTTTACGATAGCTTCCTTACGGTCATAGCTAAGACGCTCAAGGAGCTGGACTGGATTATGTCCAACCTCTTCATAGAGTTCCTCATCAAGAGCTTTGAACATGTTGCGTGCTTCGTAATTCCATGCCCACCACATATTGTGAGCAAGCTCATCAAGACATGCCAGTTCCTTTGGCAGAGTTGACTTTACAGTTACCTCTTTCCACTGAGGTTCGTTGGAATAATCTGATTTAATTTTCATAACTTATTATAGTTTTGACTGTTATTTCGTTATTTTGTTACTAAGCAGTTATCACTTGTTTCTTGCAGCTGCTTTCTTTAATGCTATGTCGTAAGCCTGCTCATAATAGATGATAAACTCACTCCAAAGAGCCTTACGAGAGAGCTTCTCGGCATTTGAACGACACTTGTTCACCTCCGTCTTCGTAAAGCAAGAGTAACGGGCTATGGTATCCTTAATACCATCAACTATCTCTGAATAATTATAATCCGTACGATGTAATACTTTCACACCATCTTCTATCTCGCTATATTTTCCCTTCTCTGTATTTGCCCACAAACCGAAACCAGCAAGGTCGGTTGTAATACAAGGTACCTTAAAGGCTATTGCCTCTAATGGTGTATAGCCCCATGGCTCATAGTATGAAGGATAGACACAGAGGTCGTTACCCAATACGAGGTCATAATAGCTCATATTCATAATACCATCATCACCTGTCAGATAGCAAGGCAAGAGGATGACCTTTACCTTATCTCCCTTTGCATTGTTTATACCAAGAGAGCTGAGCATATTCAGTACATTGTCATGGTCCATATTGTGGAGCCAATGTGTGAGTACAGGCTTCTCCAATGGTGTGTCAAACTGTTTACCGCTGTTGAGACGCTCCACAAGGTCCTGACGTGGACCCGCTACCCAGCCTGGAACCTCAATGAAGGCTACAACCTGCTTCTTCAAGTTCTCATCATAACGCAAGCGGTTCATTGATTCTATGAACACATCAATACCTTTATTGCGGAACTCATATCGTCCGCTGGTTGATACGATTAACGCATCATCTTGTATATCGTCACCTGTCAACGCATTGGCAACATCAAGCAAACGTTTACGAGCTGCCTTGCGCTTCTTTGTGAAGGTTGCACCCTTTGGTACAAAGTCGTTTTCAAAACCATTTGGAAGAACCAAATCAACTGGTTTATCAAGCAACTCTTTACATTCTGTTGCAGTAATATCACTCACAGTCGTGAAGCAATCAACATGGTGAGCAGTCTGCTTCTCGATAGAATGCTTACTCTCCATATTCAACTCCGAAGCCATCTGGTCACCATTATATGCCCAGAGATATTCGTACAATGGCTTGTTATTGCCCGCTATACTGCGACCAATACCCGTTGCATGAGTAGTAAAGATAGATGCTATCTGTGGCAAACGATGCTGTAATATAAGTGCGGCAAAGCCTGTTTGCCATTCGTTTGCATGGAAGACAACCTTATCTTTCTCACTAAGATAGAATCTATAGAAACTCTCTACGACAAGTGCCGTAGCATAAGCAAACATAGCAGATTCGTCATAATCACCGTAGGCATGGAGACTATCAACTCTATAATACTCCCAAAGCTTACCATAAATCTCATCTTTATGAGCAAAGTATGACTGAAAATCAATAAGCATAGCAATTGGCTCCCCAGGGATATCCCAACGTCCAACCTTTACTGATAGCCCCTCGGAAACTGCTCTCTGCTGCCAATCAGCAAATAACTTCTTATCCTCTTTAAAATAAGGGGATGGTGTCTCTTGCCAGCAGTCAGGACCAAGGAAAATGATACGATCCTTTATCTTATCTTGTAATGTCTTTGCACGAGTTGAAAGTACAGTATAAATTCCTCCAACCTTGTTACAAACTTCCCAGCTGGTCTCAAAAATATAATCTGGAAATAACATCTTCTCCTTTAAAACATTTGATATATATCGCCACAAAGGTAATACAAAAATAAGTAAATCAACAATTTAATCTGTACATTTTTGAGGAATGTATAGTATTAATTAATTAAAATCATTAACTTTGCAATTAACCAACATTCATAGATATGAAACAAAAGATTGTACTGACAGTAATGGCTATGTTGGCTTTTTCAACCAACATAGCCGCTCAAAGCAACTTATCCACTACAAAGACAGAAACTTCTCCTTCAAAAACTGGAAAGATAGTACAGAATAATGACTCTATCTTTAAAGCGCATCTTGTGAATGATGAATTTCAAGTGTGGATGGATATTGATTTCTATCATAACAATATTACCGTACCACGACAAGAGATATTCGGAGAGGTTCCAGGCTACTTTGGTGCAGTACGTGATACTCGTAAGTGGATTATCTCTGATGCTACCATAAAAGGGAGAAAGGCTATCTTAACCATCATCAATGACTATGGTAGTGAAGATCTCAAAGCCGAACTAAAGCATAATTCAAACGGTACCTACACGCTAACAAGACTTGATGGTAGCACGATGAAGATTGTGGTTAATAATAAATGGGTGAAGATTCCTAAGGATTTAATCTTCTATTGTAAATAATCACGGTTTTCAGGACTATATAAGTAGACCCTACTAATGACAAATTGGTGCTCATTAGTAGGGTCTTCTTTTATAATTGATTTCCAAATATTATGGCTCAGTAGAAAAAAGGTGGGGAAATTTTCTTAATTAATATATTTTTCTTTCC
>NZ_JACD01000093.1:0-6541 GCF_000517825.1 Prevotella sp. ICM33 | reverse complement strand
TGCCGTTAGTTATAGATGTTTTCTTTGAAATTATGTAATGATTTTTCAAATCCTTGTCTGTGTTTTTTCGAAGTCTTAAAATGAAAAGGTTTTCAATGAAAGTGGATGATAAAAGGATAGATAGTTGACAGTCTCAGCCATATTTTTGTTTAATGAGTAACTTCGATTCTTTTGTTAAAGCAATACGAAAAGCATCTACACATTTAACCATAATCGGTCATTAGAGCCTAAACATATTCTTCTTACAAGTTTATTACACGTATAGTATTATTCTTTATACAAGTGTTATATCTAATTATTTTCATGAACATAAATTCTTTTCTTCACGATAAAAATATATTAGATTTAGTTTAAATCATAATTTATGATGATTTTTTCTTTTTTCTTTACTTGTCTAATGAAAAATAATACATATCTTTGTGCACGAAACAAGATATAAATCCTATGAAACTAAAAACCATATCTACCAAATTGAAAAGTATGATAGATAAGTTTCTATCATGCATCTCATATCGGCAAAAGGTTACATTATCTATTTTGTGCGGTGTGATAGTAGGATTAACAGGGTTATTCTTTTATCTTCTACGTATGCATACCTATATAATAGGTGATGACCCAGCGGCATGTATTAATTGCCATATCATGTCACCTTATTATGCTACGTGGTCACACTCTGCACATGCTCGTAACACCACATGTAACGATTGTCACGTTCCTAATGATAACGTTGCTGCACACTATGCTTTTAAAGGTATGGATGGAATGAAGCATGTAGCTTATTTTGTTACATTTAATGAATCGCAAACTATTCAGGCAGAATCAGCATCCGCAGAAGTGATAATGGATAACTGCATCCGCTGTCATAAACAATTAAATCAAGAGTTTGTTAATACAGGTAGAATAGATTACATGGAGGCTCAGCGTGGTGAGGGTAAAGCCTGCTGGGATTGTCATCGTGATGTAGCACACATGAAGATGAATTCTCTCTCAAGCACCCCTGGTGCAGAATATGTGGAACCAATGCCACCTTCTCCTGTTCCAGATTGGTTGCAAAAAATGTTAGGAAAGAAAAAATAAGAACTAAAAATCGATAATTATGGCAAAGACATTAAAGAAATGGCAAGGCTGGCTACTCTTTGGAGGAGCAATGGTTCTCGTGTTCATTCTTGGACTGCTCTGTTCTTCAATGCTTGAAAGAAGAGCTGAGGTTGTAAGTGTGTTCAACAACAGACGTACACCGATGACTGACTCCATTGTATCTCAGAATGAGAAATTTGCAGCTGATTTCCCACGTGAATATGAGACGTGGGCAATGACAGAAGACACAAGTTTCGTGAGTAAGTACAATTCTTCCCAGGAAGTAGATGTACTGGCAGAGAGACCCGAAATGGTTATCCTATGGGCTGGCTATTCTTTCTCAAGAGGGTATAATACACCACGTGGACACCGTCATTGTATTGATGACTTACGTAAGATTATGCGTACAGGAAGTCCAGGTGTTGATGGACAAGATGACATACAGCCAGGAACCTGTTGGACCTGCAAGGGTCCTGATGTTCCACGTCTAATGCGTGAGAAAGGAACTGATAAATTCTATGCTGCCAAGTGGAGCGACTGGGGACCAGAGGTCATGAACACCGTCGGTTGCTCAGACTGCCATGATGCAAGGACGATGGAACTTCGTCCCGCTCGTCCTGCTCTCTATGAGGCATGGGCTCGTGTCGGTAAAGACGTGAGAAAAGCCAGCCATCAAGAGATGCGTAGCCTGGTCTGCGCACAGTGCCACACGGAATACTACTTCGAGAAAGAGAATGGCAACTATCTACATTTCCCTCAAGAAAAGGGTATGACGTGTGAGGCAGCAGAGGAATACTACGATAGTATTGGATTCTATGATTACATTAATCCGTTATCAAAGGCGAAGATTCTAAAGGCACAGCACCCTGGTTATGAATTGTATTTACAGGGAATCCATGGACAGCGTGGTGTTTCATGTGCTGATTGTCATATGCCTTACATCTCTGAGGGTGGTGTGAAATATACAGATCACCATATTACAAGTCCATTAGCAAACATTAGTCGTACTTGCCAGACTTGTCACCGTCAAGATGCTGAAACACTTCGTCAGAATGTATATGAGCGTCAACAGAAGATTTATGACTTCCGTACTCATGTCGAAAGAGAACTTGCTGCAGCACATATTGAAGCTAAATTTGCATGGGAAAAGGGTGCAACTGAGGCTGAGATGGAGCCTGTTTTGAAAGATCTTCGTAAGGGTCAGTGGCGTTGGGATTATGCTGTTGCCAGCCACGGTGCTGCTTTCCATGCTCCACAAGAAGTAATGCGACTCCTTGGAAGTGCAATGGAATATGCAAAGGATGCACGCTTACAGATCGCACGTGTAGTTGCTCGTCACGGCTTTACAGGACAGATTCCTCTTCCTGACGTTTCTACTAAGGCTAAGGCACAGTCTTACATTGGCTTAGATATGACTAAGCTTAATGCACAAAAGAAGCAGTTCCTTGACACTATCGTTCCGAAGTGGATAGAGCAGGCACGCAAGAATAAGCGGTTTATAACTAAACCGATGTAAACAAACTTACACACAGGATTCCTTCCCATTAGGGGAGGAATCTTGTTCAGTAAAATAGGAATACTCTATTTGAAGAATATTCTTGTATCCTAATATTTTATATATCAAAACGAAATCATTTATCTGCTCGTACTTCACAAACATAAAATAAAGTTTTTCAAGACCTTATTAATAGTGGGGGAGAGCCTCTTTTACTATGTGGAATAAACCTTATACACTTAGAGAAGGTACAGCAATAGTAGTTGGTTTATTGGTTACAGGTGGATTATTACAGGTAACAATAGGTCCCTTAGAGTGGGGTATCTTTGCTTGGCCAGCCAACATTATTACATTAATCTTACTCGTACTGGCACTTATCATAGTCTACGCACTTCGTAAGCGGTCTTATTTCTGTCGTTTCATGTCAACCATGCAAGCGGCGATTCCAGCTATTGCTACAGCTGCAATACTCACTCTTCTTATGGGACTTACCAAACAAGTGGCAGAAGGGAAAGCTCCTATAGACCCACTTGGTCTAACAAAGATGCTTAATTTCTGGCCGTTTGTCCTTGTTTACTTATGGATGACAGCCATTGTTGGTGAAGTAACTTTGAATCAAATAGTACATTTCTCTTGGCGTCGCTTGCCAACACTAACGAGTCATATCGGACTGTTCCTTGTTCTTACATGCGGTACACTTGGTAGTGCAGATATGCTTCGAGTAAAGATGTTTTGCGAGCAAGGACAGGTAGAGTGGCGTGGTCTTGATGCTTTTAGTGCCGTTCATCACCTCCCTGTGGCAATTCAGCTGGAGAAGTTTACCATTGATGAATATCCACCTAAGCTCATGCTTATTGATAATATGGGGCTTCCGCTTCCTAAGGGAAAGCCAGAGAATATTCTTTTAGATAAGAATGTAAAGTCTGGTCAACTGTTAGATTGTAAGATTGAGGTTCTCAAACGCATTGATAATGCTATGCCAGTTATGCTTAGTAAGATGGTTGGTAAGATACCTGGTGGTATGATGGGCAATATCCGTATGGACTCTTTAGGACAGGCACGTAATAAGGATGGCTATATAGCTTCGGATGCAACAGGTACTGCTTGTGCGATATTGGTAAAGGTAACAACTGGTGTAAATGCTAATGGAAGCAGTGACTCTGGTTTAATTAAAGGTCAAAAACGTACTGTAACTGGTTGGCTCACTTGTGGAAGCTATCTTTTCCCTTATCAGTCTTTGAAACTTAGTGATGGTAGAAGATTGGTTATGCCAAATCGTGAGCCACGTCGTTTCGCTTCACTTGTTGACATCTATACACAGGATGGAAAGAATATTCACACCGAGATAGAGGTTAACAAACCTTTTAGTATTGATGGATGGAAAATCTATCAGTTAAGTTACAATGAACAAATGGGTAAGTGGAGTAATCTAAGTATCTTTGAGATTGTAACAGACCCTTGGATGCCAGTTGTCTATGTAGGTATATTCATGTTGTTATTTGGAGCTGTTGGAATGTTCTTGACAGCAAGTCGTAAGAAGGAGGTTAAGCTATGATTTGGAGTTATTTTATCATATTTGCAGTTGTATCAGTAGTTTTATGGGCTATAGGTGCATGGGCTGCATGGCGTAACCGTCGTATCTTAGCGTTTGGCGCAACAGGTCTTGGACTTGTAATCTTCTTTTCCTACATTCTCATTATGTGGATAACATTGGAACGTCCACCACTTCGAACGATGGGAGAAACGCGTTTATGGTATAGTTTTTTCCTTCCTTTGGCAGGTATTATTGTCTTTAGTCGTTGGCAGTATAAATGGATATTGAGCTTCTCAACACTTCTTGCAACAGTGTTTGTATGTGTTAATATCTTCAAGCCTGAGATTCATTCCAAGACGCTTATGCCAGCCTTGCAGAGTCCATGGTTTGCTCCTCATGTAATTGTGTATATGATGGCATACGCACTTTTGGGTGCAGCAGTAGTCATGTCGGTCTATCTTCTTTTCTTTAAGAAGGGAACTGATACAGATAAAGAGATGGAGATAACTGATAATCTTGCCTACGTTGGACTATCATTTATGACACTTGGTATGCTTATGGGTGCTTTGTGGGCAAAAGAGGCATGGGGACATTATTGGTCATGGGACCCGAAGGAGACGTGGGCTGCTATTACTTGGCTTTCTTATTTGGTCTATGTCCACTATCGTCAGTATCGTCCTCACATTGTTCGCCCAGCCTTATGGGTACTCATTATAGCCTTCATCTTATTGCAGATGTGCTGGTGGGGCATCAATTATCTGCCGTCAGCGCAAGGCATGAGTGTACATACATATAACTTAAGTTAAAAGACTTTACTCCAAATCGGTTCATTAGAAGGTTATTTCTTAATTCTAATGAACCGATTTTGTTTTACTTATATATCTCCTTTTGCTATTATCATTAAGTCATATTTTTGACAAAACCCTTTGTCCTTCCATTTCTTTTTTATACTTTTGACAACTGAATTCAACAATAATAAGATGAGACAGATTATTAATCACTTTACAGACGATGACCTTTATAAGCTTACAATGTGCTGCGCTGTCATTGATAATTATCCACGTGCACATGTTTGCTATCAGTTTGTTGACCGTGACGATACGGTCTACCCAGAAGGTTTTGCACGTGAAGTGGAACATCAAATAGAGTTACTTGAGACGGTTGTTATTACCGACGAAGAAATAAACTTTCTTCGACAGAAGTGCAATTATCTTCCAGAATGGTTCTTGACATACCTCCGCGGCTTTCGCTTTTCACGTGAGTGGGTGAAGGTATGGCAGGATGAGGATGGGCATCTTCATATTGAGTTTGAAGGATTATGGGCTGATACTATTCTGTTAGAGGTAAAGGTTCTTGCCATCATTTCAGAGCTATTCTATATGTTTAACGACCAAGCTCAGGAGTTTGATTATCAAGAACTTTACGATAAGACTTACCATAAGACAGAGCGATTACTTGAGGCTGGTTGTGTCTTTTCAGACTTTGGCACACGCCGTCGTGCCAGCCTTACAGCAGAAGATACTGCTGTTTGTGCCATGAAGGATTGCTATGACAGTCGCGAATGGAAAGGACGCTTTGTTGGTACAAGCAACATTCATCTTGCTATGAAGTATAATCTTATGCCTGTTGGTACGATGGCGCATGAGTTTATTTGCGCTATTGGCGGTATGTTTGGCCCTCAGATGGCAAACTATATGGCCATGGAAGCATGGCGTAGGACTTATCGAGGTGCTTTGGGAACTTACCTTTACGATTCCTTTGGGTGGGATATATTTTCTTATAACTTCTCTGAAGACTTTGCTAATCAGTTCAAGGGATTGCGTATAGACTCTGGTGATAACTTTGAGCAATTAGAGAAGATTATTGCAAAATATAAGTCTTTCGGTATTGATGCACGTGATAAGCAGGTGCTATTCTCAAATGCTTTAGATACGGATAAGGCTATTGAGATACAGCGTTATGCTGAGAATCGAGTGAAGCCTTCATTTGGTATTGGTACTCACTTCACCAATGATTTCCCACATGTAAAGCCAATGAACATTGTTATTAAGTTGGTCGCTGTAAAGATTACGGAGTCGTGGCCGTTCTATAATGAGACCTGTAAGATCTCTGAAGATAAAGGTAAGCATACGGGTAAGCCAGAGGTTATCAAGCGATTCATGGAAGCAATTAATTATAAAGAGTAGATTTCTATCTAATTTTTACCTCGAATATTACAGAGGGATACGTCAAAAGACGATAATAAGTTGATGAATTAATGTTATTACTTATTATCGCCTTTTAAAGTTATATTACTCTTAATCTATTATCAAGGTCATATTTTAAGAATAGCAAATAATGATATTCATAATTATGAAGTATAGTAGTAATCATAATTATGAATTTATTGCTGTCCGGTAAACCTTTTCCACATATAAAAGTTAAGGGCTAAAATC
>NZ_JACD01000092.1:0-13241 GCF_000517825.1 Prevotella sp. ICM33 | reverse complement strand
CTGGCACAGGGTTCTCCTTTGTTCCATACGCTGGATTGTTCATATCATCCCTGTTCACTGTCAGGATAACTTTCATTCCATAAGGCCAATGCATACGATTAGCACCTAAAAAACACATAATGCTAAAATACTTCTTATACTCTACAGAATAAAAAGGAAAATACAGACCTCTCGGATTACTAAAATAATTATTATCTATTTTTTCACGAAAAGTTTCAGATGTAATGACATCTTTATCCACATTCTCTATATATAATTTAGATTTTTCTTCTGGCATAGTAACCTCTATGTCATAAGAATTATTCATATACTCTTTGTAATATTGTTCTGCGTCATCGTTATACTTATTTGAATAATAAAATATATTTATCAGAAATAGAAGTAAAGGAAATACTATAACAGTTCCTATAATTTGTCCTAATGTCACCATAGGGAAATACTTGAATATATTTTTCATGATTTATTCGATTGAACAGTTATTCCTGTTAGATTACTATCTTGAGATTTAATAATTTCATCTATCATTTTAGCATATAGAGTATTCTCGTTTTCATTTATAGCTTTTTCTATGCTATTACTTATCACAGCCGCAACAATACCCACTCCAAGCTTCTGCAAATTTGTTTTATCTATAATACCTTTAATACTTTCACTTACCATTTGCTTTCCAACATTTTTAGCTGTTCTTCCTGCAAACACCATCCAGAAAGCTCTGGAAACATTGTTACCTTGAGAAACTTCTTCTGCTCCCCAACGTCCAAGAGTTTTGAGAACTTCTCCATTACTTCCAATAACACCAACCGAAGCCTCTCCTGCAGTTAGAACACCGCTTACCCCGGCGTCACGTCCCATTTCAGGTTTCAAGATACTACCATCTGCTTCCAACTCAGCCTGCTCCCCTTTTAAGATTTTACGAGCATATTCATGCTGATTCTTCATATTCTGATTACGGTAGTTATCATCGGCTCCCGAGACATAATCATACACCGCCAATCCAGAACCAATGATAAGTCCTGCCACATCGCCAGCACCTGATGCCTTAAAGGCATTAGCAACTGACCCTATAAAACCTTGTGAAGCATTAGAATAGTAATTCAACTCTAATATCTTCTTATTACTATCGCTAATCTTCTTTGATAGTTCTAAAGCTTTTTCATGACTCATCACCAAAGAGACAACCCCTCCTTTCTTACAAGTAAGAAAAGAGCGTTCCAAAAGAGCATTTGCTTTCTCTATATAAACTTTACTGTGATACAACTCCCACGTGCCTCCTTTTGTACTATCACATTCATGCGGAGCCTGTCTACTTTTATCCGCCTTATCCCCATAAAAGATAGCAGCTCCCCCTAAGGCACCAGTGGTAATGGCAGCTGCTGCAACAACAGCTGTACCTGCACCAAAAGTTAAAACAGTAAGTGCAACGACAGCTGCTCCCAATGCCAAACCCAAAAGCAAACTACTAAGCCCCTCATAATACGAGACTTTAATACGGCACTGCAACTGACAGCTTAATTTCTTGTCGCAAGTATTGAGTAATGCTTTACTTTCCTTACCATACAAGACTTTAGCTTCTCTCTCCGTAACGATTTGACTGGGTAATGTAGACAACATCTCCGTACAGATAACATCTGTACCAGCAGGTATATATGATTGTGCCATAGTTATTTCAGTCTGTGAATACGATAAGTTACCAATATCTCAATATTATTCTTTACCTCCTCGATGATATTCACCTTGATTTCCTGAGGAAGTCCGTCATCTGCAAGGAGGATATCATGATAGAACTCATAATTATACTGCGTAAAGCTATACTTGATAATTGGCTGATAGCGTTCCTTATAGGTCTTCATGATGCCATACTCATTGACAAACTTTGTACGCTGGTCGTCAGCAGAGATATAGCGCGATATCTTTTTCAGTCCCGTCTCTTCATCAGTGCTTAACTCTTGCGTAAGAGAAGTCTTAATAGGAGTTTGGTCAAAGAGGAAAGAATAGAAGGTTTGCTCGAACTTCTCATCTTCCAGCTTTCTCCCTAAAAGATACTTATCAAAGAAAACATCATAAAACAGCTTACCCGAAAGTTCTGCTCTGAAAGTCGGTTCATCAACGAACTGCTTGTCGATAAGGTCAGTAAACTTCTCCACCTGCTTGCCTTCGTCAGAGCCTTGTCCCATAGTAGAATTGATCGTATAGAACATATCAGCACGGTATTCCTCCCAGCGTTTCTTGATTTCTTCAAAGTTCACTACCCTGTTAATCTTACCAGTCATCGTATCAACCGTAACCTCTGCACGACACTTGATACTATCAATCTTATCCAATAACTCCAGAGCCGCCATCATATTTTCTGGTCGTATCTTGACAAAACTCTCCGTCACTTCACCTTTAAACCTATTATTTTTCAGTTTGGAGTCATACTGCAAAGATAATAATTAAAATCTATCAGGGTCGGTTTTTTCTAAAAAATCTATTTATTTAACGTTGAACATTAATGTAAGTTACTGCTGTATTATAAAGATAAGGTAGCACATTCCTCTTACTCAGCCGTTCTTTCAAAGAAAGAATATCGTATTGAGTTAATAAAACGAACAACAAGTTGACTCTATTTTAACGATATTTAGAAAGATTCCTACCATCAGCACCATTGGTGTTAACAAACAGCACGACATGTGCTAAGCACCAGCACAACATGTGCGGGGCATCAACAAGCAGGCTAAAGATAGGAAGAAAGAGGCATTATACTCATCATTATGAAGAGAGTAAAATACTAATTACTAAATGGTTTAGCTATTAACACAAACAATAAGCCCTATTAAGCTGATTGGGCTAATAGGGCCTTATAAGGCAAACAGTCATAAAAGAGACTATCAACTATCAAAAAGATGCTCAATATCCTGCTGCTTCATTATCGCAATCACGGGTTCGCCAGAAGGAGTGTAATTGACATTACTACAAGCAAAGAGTTCGTTGACAATATTATCCATTTCCATACTACTCAGCACCTGACCTTGCGGTATGGCTGCATTACGTGCAAGACTCAATGCCAAAGCTTGGTCGATTTCTTCCTTTGCACTCGTTCCGCTCTCCATTGCCGAAGCTACCATGTCATTGATAAGCGCAACGACATTCAGTCCTTCTATACCTGCAGGAACTCCATTAACAGCATAACTACCACCACCAAGGCTATCGAGTTGGAAGCCCATCTCAGCCATTTCAGGCAGAATCTGGTCGAGAACCACTTGGTCAGAGACAGAGAACTGAACCATCTCTGGGAAGAGTACTTTCTGGGAATGTACTTTATGTTCAGACAACTGGCGCAAATACTCCTCATAGAGAATACGAATATGCGCACGATGCTGGTCGATAATCATAAGTCCAGACTTCACCGCTGTCATGATATAACAGCCCTTATACTGATAATGAGAGGGTGCCTTGTCTTCTATCAACGACTCTGCTGCGGACTGTGTAGCTGCCGAAGGGATAATTGTTCCTTCCTCAACAGTATCACTTACAGTACCCAAACTACTGCTTATCATCTCATCCTCACGCTGTTCAAAGAGTTTTGACTGACGGATTTCACCACCAGACCCTAAGTCAGCATAGAGTTCTTCCCATCCATCAGGAACTGAAGACTTAGCAGGTTGAGATGTTTGCTTGAAAGGATTATAAGCAGGATTGAAGTCTACCTTTGGTGCGGACATTCCGACATTAGGATTAAACACAGGGATATCAGGTTTTCCCTCCGTATCAAAGTCAATGGCAGGGATATCATTAAAGCGTCCTACAGCCTCCTTTACAGCAGCAAGTAGAATCTGCCAAATAGCCTGTTCGTTCTCAAACTTTATCTCAGTCTTTGTCGGATGAATATTCACATCGATATTCTCTGCTGGTACATCGAAATAAAGAAAGTAAGGAACCTGCTCTCCTTGTGGGATAAGTCGGTCGAAAGCCGTGATGACTGCCTTATGAAAATAAGGATGTTTCATATAGCGGTCGTTGACGAAGAAATACTGATGAGGTGCTTTCTTACGTGCAGACTCTGGCTTACCAACAAAGCCATGGATATG
Source organism: Prevotella sp. ICM33 (assembly GCF_000517825.1). Classification (NCBI taxonomy): domain Bacteria; kingdom Pseudomonadati; phylum Bacteroidota; class Bacteroidia; order Bacteroidales; family Prevotellaceae; genus Prevotella; species Prevotella sp. ICM33. Next base: position 9,174 of record NZ_JACD01000092.1, on the reverse strand, counting down.
ACAAAGGCTCGTATCAACATCTATCGGCAGAAGATCCTGATTGAGACGCTTACCAAATACCTCCACAATACGCTGACGATAGCTACAAGCACGCAAATTGAAAAGTTCTGTACCATTGCTATGCATTGTGAAGGATATCTGTGGATAGACCAATACGATGCGCTCAAAAGCAGTAATGATATTATTGAGTTCGGTAGTATTCGACTTTAAAAACTTACGTCGAGCAGGTACGTTGAAGAAAAGATTCTCTACCAAGAAATTACTTCCCACAGGACAAGAGCAAGGCTCCTGACCCGTAAAACGACTGCCAGCAATAGACAGATGTGTACCCAAATCCTCGCTCTCCATACGAGTCTTTAACTCTATCTGAGCCACCGCAGCAATAGAAGCCAATGCCTCTCCACGGAAACCCATCGTACGAAGAGAGAAGAGGTCGTCAGCCTTACGAATCTTAGAAGTGGCATGACGTTCGAAGGAAAGGCGTGCATCCGTCTCTGACATACCCTTTCCATCATCGATTACCTGAATAGATGTGCGGCCAGCATCTACCACCAACACATCAATATGTGTTGCTCCAGCATCAATGGCATTCTCCACCAACTCCTTAATAACAGAGGCAGGACGTTGTATAACCTCACCGGCTGCAATCTGGTTGGCTACACTGTCTGGTAAAAGTTGTATAATATCACTCATGAATGATTCTATAAAGCAAAAAATAAAAATAAGGTAAGAAGGGCAATGACACCAGCCGAAAGAATCAACGACACCCACATAGCCGTAAAACGATTACCTCTATGGCGCAACACTTCTGGCTTCAGCGAACCACTGATTTTGCGCTGTAGTTCCTCCCGATACTTACCCTCAGGCACCTCTTCACCATTCAATTCATGCCGAGCACGCTGCTCTATATCATTGAGCAGTTCCTTGCGTTCGTCCACATACATATATTCATGATGGAAACGACGGGGGCGTGATGATTGGAAGAATAGCATTATTTATTGTGGAGTATTACTTAATAAAACGTCAAATGGGTCTGCATATAAGACCCAAAGACGTCATTCTATTTGCTGACGAGGTGGCAAAGACACTCGTGAATTACGTACAGTTGCACTCGTCTTACGTGGAGCCAATCGGAAGATATCATTCTTATCCTTAGGTCGTACCTCATCAAAAAGCTCAAAGCGAGGCAGTGTCAACTTGTCGGGTGGTATCTGTGTCATCGGACTAATCACACCATTCGACTTCGACATCCATATCTTTTGTAGCTTTCGAACAGGTGAGATAAACATCCGAAGCGTATCTGTTTCTGTATAATTATGCCCAATGAGCGTACTATCCTTATCGGTATGATAGAAGACTACTTCCACATTTCCCCACGCATCAACACGACGAACAGCACCATTGACAAAATCAGCACGCATGTCATTAGAGGATATCTGGTTGTAGTATTTGGGTTCAGGAAGCTTTTCAATAGAGAAAGCATTGCCATAAACAAACGCCTGACGGATGGTTGAGTCGTTCATATACGCCTTAATAGAATCGCCCACCAACTGACGTGTACCACTCCACACGATTGGATAATCATACATCGTTAGACAAGAATCCTTGGTGTTAGCTACCATAAAACCACATACCGCCTGCACATCTGTACGATAGGCACGAACATTATTCACACCATATATCTCACGATACATCTGTGGAGTATTCATATGAAATCCCTTCATACTAATAGTATCAGCATGAACAAAGAGCGTATCACCTTGTGAAAAGTCCTTTGCTACTGGGCCAGGATTACCGCCAAAGGCTATCGCTGCGGAATCAGTATAATGAAGATAATCGCTATAGAAAGCATGCTTACCCTTATAATCAATATAGTAAACGTTGCCTTCACCAGTTCCCTCATGTGTATTACTATTGTAGGTAAGGTCACGACCAGTTATGGTGCGCTGCTTTAACTTGTCTACAATCTTCACATTGCCACGTCCTGCACTATAACCAGTCTTGGCATTGTAAGTCACTTCATCACCTGTAATAACACGCTGTGCCTTACGGTCATCTATCTTAACATTACCACGTGCGTTACTATGACCAGTCTTCTCGTTATAGAACACATCCTGACCGATGATAGTGCGATTGTTTGCTTTATCCACAATCTTCACATTACCATGACCTTCTGCTTCTCCTGTTGAACTGTTATAGACAATATTATCGCCTTCAACATCCTGCTTTGGGGAAGTGATAGTAGAACGTCCATTAAGCTCCATCTGGTCGGTCTTGCTATTATAAGTACCATCATTGGTATGCACAACTTCGCCCTTGGCTGTCTTGATAACCGACTTACCAACAACATGAACAAGACCCGTTTCAGTGTTACCATGCGCCTCTGGTGTTGTAATACGATACTTCGGCGTAAACATCACAACGTTACCAAAGAAGTTGGCATCATGCGTTTCCGTATTGTAATCACCCTGATCGGCAACCACCGTGTTACCATTGTAAACCAATGTACCACGTCCTCCAAAGTAGTTAGCCACCTTAGAGGCTGTGTTATAGTCCAAGCTATCACAACGGAGAGAGCGACCAGGTTCTCTTACTACCACCTTACCGCGTGCATGAACCATTTGTCCAAAGCCATCATAATGTAAGCGTTGGCAGTCAAGGTTCACTCCGCCAGGGCGAGTGATATGCACACGGCTGAAAGCTTTGAACCAATTAGACTTCTCATTGAAATAAGCACTATCGCACTTAAGTGTCATACCCTTATATCGGAAACGAACATCGCCTTTAGCAATCATCACATCAGGCATTTCCAATTGATTATGACGTAGATTGTCGGCATGGTCAATATAGAACTTATCTCCTTTCTTCTCCGTTGCATTCTGTGCTCGGAGCGACTGAGATTGCCATAGCCCAAACAGGCATAGAATCATAGTAATCAAGATTCTATGCCCGCAAAATATGTTTTTATACTTGTTGTTTATTGTCATTTAAGCCAACCTTCGTATTGGAAATTACAACTTCTATAACGAGGATTAATCCTCACATAGGTCTCCTTTACCTTCTTTACAACCCAATCATGCAGTACTTCCTTTCTGCGTTTAGCTGTAACAATCTCACGCATAGCCTGGAAGTCTTCTGTTATCGTAGCTCTATGTTCTGGTACACGTGCCTTCAACTTTACGATAGCACAAACAACTTTACCACGAGCATTAACCATTTGGAATGGCATAGAAACCTCGTCAACCTTCATCGTATCAACAACACGAGCCACCTCTGTTGGCAGTTCCTTCATCTTAAAGCGTGAAGTGCGAGTGTTCTCTACAGAGTTAACCATCAATCCATGGTTGTTCTTCGTATCTTTATCATCAGAAAGATAAGCCGTTGCATCCTCGAATGTAAACTTACCACTCTTGATGTCCTTACCAATAGAATCCAAACGCTCCTTAGCTGCATCGATAGAAGCTATTGAAACATTTGGCTTCAAGAGGATATGACGGACATTAACCTTATCACCACGACGGTCAATAAGTTGGATAATGTGGTAGCCAAACTCACTCTCAACAACCTTTGAAATCTTCTTTGGGTCAGTAAGGTTAAAGGCTGCAGCTGCAAATGCAGGGTCGAGTACACCACGTCCCATATAACCTAACTCGCCACCTTGACGAGCAGAACCTGGGTCTTCTGAGTAGAGACGTGCCAATGTAGCAAAAGAAGTCTCGCCCTTCGTCACACGGTCAGTATAGTCACGCAGTTGGTTCTTAATACGATTTATCTCCTCTGTCTCAATCTTTGGAGTCTGCGTAAGTATCTCTACTTCAACCGTTGTTGGAATCATTGGAATACTATCCACTGGCAACTTCTTAAAGTATTCGCGTACCTCAGCAGGGGAAACAGCCACGTCATTAACTAAATTCTGCTGTACCTTCTGTACAAGCAAACGGTTCTTATAATCGTCATGCAGGTCTTGGCGAATCTGAGTCATACTCTTATTCTGGAACGCCTCGAGCTTCTCCTTTGAGCCAATCTGTGGAAGAGAAATCCAGTAATTAATCTGATCATCTATACCACGTGCAATCTCTGACTCGCTCACCTCAACACTATCGAGGGCTGCCTGATGGAGGAAAAGCTTTTGAACAGCTATCTGTTCAGGTAGAATACATTCAGGGTCGCCATCCCATTTCGTACCTTCAGCCTCACTTTGCAGTCTCATTATCTCAACTTCAGACTTCAAGATAGGTTCATCACCGACTACCCAAATAACCTCATCAACAACACTGTTTGGCTTATCTACGGCAGCAGTCTCAGTCTTTACAGAGTCTGACAGAGCAACAGGACCGCTTGCACGAAATGCACCAGCATGCAAACCCATTGCTGTAAGAACTGTTCCTGCAAGCAGGACTATAGTCTTTCCTTTATTTATTTTCATTGAAATGCTGTATTATCTTAATGCTTATTGACTGTTGAAAGAACCTTCTTATCAACAACTACTTTATACTTTTTGCGCAATGCTTCTACCCATGCCTTCTCAAGTTCCTCCTGATAGTTGGAAACAACAAGATCGCGCACATCTTCCATCCCCTCAGGAGCCTTTATCTTCTTACCGAACACGGCATCAATAGGATATCCATTAACTGGTTTCACAGTCGTCTTCGCACCGAAAACATCACGGTCTACTAACGCATTATCCCCCTTTCGGAAGATACCTTTCTCCACACGAATACGGATAGTATTGTCAGCATTGAACTTATCACGCAGTTTCTCTGCCCACTGATTGAAAGGAACATTCCTCACACATGCCTTCACAGCCTCAACATCTTCCTTTGTTTTCACGTGATAGGCAATACCCTTAAAACGTGGTTCAGTCCACTTATATTGTTTTTTATGCTTACGAAAATAAGCTTCAAGTGCCTTTTCATCCTTAGCAGCCTTATCCCAAACCTCACGGTTACTCATTTCAATCATCAGTAAACCATCATGATACTCACGGATAAGATTTTTCATGCTTGCATCTTTCTCCTCCAAAGAATCGAGTTTTCTGTCGAGCAGTTGATTCTGTGTGACCGTCTTGCCCTCACTCTCTACAATAGAATCGAGTTTCTGATCAATAATCTGCTCACGCAAACCTTGCATCTCAATATACTGCATGATATCTGGACGAAGTGTTTCATAAGTTGGGAAACTCTCACGACCACCCATCTTAATGATATGATAACCAAAAGGAGAAAGTACAGGAGCACTTATCTCACCTGGCTTCAAAGCAAACAGAGCCTTCTCAAACTCAGGTACTGTCTGTCCTTTCTGAAGATGTAACAACTGCCCACCGTTCATGGCAGAGTTAACATCTGTGGAATATTTCTTAGCCAGTTCAGCAAAATCTGCACCACCACGAAGAGCGTTATAGAGAGAGTCTGCCAACTGCTTTGCTGCTTCTGCAGCTTCCTTATCAGCATTCTGATATAAACCGATGAGGATATGTGCGCAGTTCCACATACCACCATTAGCCTCTACCTGCTGCTGAGCTTCACGATAAAGTTTATGTCCTTCCGCCTCAACGTCAGCATCTGTGATGAAAGTTGGGCGCACCTGCTGGTTACGATAGCTGAGGAACTCCTTTTTAAAAGAGCTGAGCGTATCAAGATGCGCATCGAGTGCAGCCTGCACCTTCAGTTTGTAATTGATAAAGAGGTCAACATACTCATCCACACTCTTCTTATCAATCACACCATCAGCGTTATTCTTATTATACGAATACTCAAATTCCGAACGGCTCACCGGCTGTCCGTTAATAGTCATTATTGTTGGGTCAGTCTGCCCATATGCCATTGTCGTTGAAAGCAAGAGGGCTGACAGAATTACTTTAAATTTCATCATTATTCTTTTAACGCAGGGACCCTCTCCCCTGAAAAACAGGAAAGAGGGCGAATGATTTATCGTCTTTTATATTATTCTGGACGCGAATAGTTTGGTGCCTCACTGGTAATTGAAATATCATGTGGATGACTCTCCAATACACCAGCATTGGTGATGCGGGTAAACTTAGCATTATGCAAGTCTTCGATAGAAGCCGCACCACAATATCCCATACCTGAGCGAAGACCACCGACAAGCTGATAGATAACTTCCTGAACAGTTCCCTTGTAAGGAACACGACCAGCAATACCCTCTGGGACGAGTTTCTTAACATCACCTACATCATTCTGGAAGTAACGGTCACGTGAACCATTCTTCTGCTCCATAGCCTCCAATGAGCCCATACCACGATAGCTCTTGAACTTACGTCCGTTGAAGATAATTGTATCACCAGGTGACTCTTCTGTACCAGCAACCAATGAACCTACCATCACGCTGCTGCCACCTGCTGCCAATGCCTTAACAACATCACCTGAGTAACGCAAACCACCATCAGCAATCAATGGCACACCAGTACCTTCCAATGCCTTACAAACATCATAGATTGCACTCAGCTGTGGCACACCAACACCTGCAACGACACGTGTTGTACAGATAGAACCAGGTCCGATACCTACCTTAACTGCATCAGCACCATTGTCGACCAAGAACTTAGCAGCCTCACCAGTTGCAATGTTACCCACAACAACATCAAGGTTAGGGAAGGCTGTCTTCACATCATGAAGCTTGCCAATCACACCGGCAGAGTGTCCGTGAGCAGTATCAATAACGATAGCATCAACACCAGCAGCAACAAGTGCCTGTGCACGTTCCATGGTATCAGTAGTCACACCAACACCAGCAGCAACACGAAGACGACCCTTCTCGTCCTTACATGCCATAGGCTTATCCTTGGCTTTGGTAATATCTTTATAAGTAATCAAACCAACGAGACGATTCTCACGGTCGACTACTGGTAATTTCTCAATCTTATTCTCTTGCAAAATATGCGCAGCTGCAGTAAGATCAGTTTGCTGATGAGTTGTTACAAGATTATCCTTGGTCATCACATCATCAATAAGTTTATCCAAATGACGCTCAAAACGAAGGTCACGATTGGTAACAATACCCACGAGATGATTCTCCTCATCTACTACAGGAATACCACCGATATGGTAGTCTGCCATCATCTCAAGTGCATCCTTCACTGTACGACCCTTAAGGATAGTAACAGGATCGTAAATCATACCATTCTCAGCTCGCTTCACAATAGCCACCTGACGTGCCTGGTCTTCGATGCTCATGTTCTTATGAATCACACCGATACCACCTTCACGCGCAATCGCAATCGCCATAGAACTCTCTGTAACGGTGTCCATAGCTGCTGTAACGAAAGGCACATTAAGATCAATGTTACGTGAAAACTTGGTTTTCAAGACCACCTCTTTAGGCAGTACTTCTGAATAAGCCGGAATTAAAAGGACGTCATCGTAGGTTAAGCCGTCCATCGTGATTTTGTCTGCAACAAATGATGACATAATTGTATTTTAGAAATTTATTGCATGCAAATTTAGCAATTTAAAATCAAACAGACTGGCTTTTTCCAGTTTTTCTCACACCTTATTAAAAGTATTTAATATTTATTCCTTAACATACTCCCTGCTTTTCGCCAGTAACTATAAAACATCAAGTACAAATCCATACTCGTCAAAAGTCTATACATCGACAATAATCTCCTCATTATCAATCAATAATAAGCAAATATAGATTATATCAATTAGTACATAGATTTTATCTGTTGTGGTAGATTGAAAAACCCACTAACTTTGCACTCGTAAACAAGAAACAACAACTTAAAAACATATTCAAGATGAAAAGATTAGAAGTATTAGGATTAAACGAAAAGAAAGTAGAGAACATAGTAAATGAACTTTCAGTTTTGCTGGCAGATTTTCAGGTATTCTACAGCAACCTCCGTAATTTCCACTGGAACGTAAAGGGACATGGTTTCTTTGTATTGCATAGCAAGTATGAGGAACTTTACAACGATGCAGCAGAGAAGGTTGATGAGGTAGCAGAACGTATCCTTCAGTTGGGTAGTACTCCAGAGAGCCGTTTCAGTGTATATCTGCAAACTGCTGAAATCAAAGAGGCTGACGTTGTTAGTTGCAGCAAAGAGGCTCTCGACTTGCTTCTCAATTACTACAAGACACTGATTGCTCGTGAGCGTAGAATCATCGAAGTTGCCTCTGACGCACATGATGACACAACAGTTTCATTGGTAAGCGACTTCCTCAAGGAGCAGGAAAAGACTGTTTGGATGCTCGTTGCTGTTAGCTCACAGAGTTGCGCAGAATAATACAGAAACATTATCATATATAAGTAAGGGGCTGAGTCAAGCTTGAAGACAAATCATTGTCTCAGCCTCTACCAATTATAGACATGGATAGGCGTAGTCTATGCATACAGTTGAGTATATCTCATATGAGCATAGAACTTATTAAGATTAGGGAAAAGACTGATTATCAACACAAAACAAGTATTGATATATAAAATAGTATAAAAGATAGTCATTCTCTATTGCTTTATAAGATATAACCGCTATCTTTGCTATTGGTATTTAAAATTATTAACTTAAACGTATTTAAGATGAAAAGATTAGAAGTATTAGGTTTAGACGAGAAGAAGGTACAGCACGTAGTAGTAGATTTATCACTCTTACTGGCAGATCTTCAGGTATTCTATAGCAACCTTCGTGGTTTCCACTGGGACGTAAAAGGACATGGTTTCTTTGTAATGCACAGCAAGTATGAGGAACTTTACAATGATGCAGCTGAGAAGGTTGACGAGGTTGCAGAGCGTATCCTCCAGTTGGGCAGCAATCCAGAAAGCCGTTTCAGTGCATATCTCGAAGTAGCAGAAATCAAAGAGGCTGGCGTTGTTAGCTGCAGCAAAGAGGCAGTTGACTTGCTCCTCGATTACTACAAGACACTGATTGCTCGCGAGCGTAGAATCATTGACCTTGCTACAGAGGCACACGATGATACAACCGTTTCATTGATGAATGACTTCCTTGTTGGTCAGGAAAAGACTGTTTGGATGCTCGTTGCTGTTAGCTCACAGAGTTGCGCTGAGTAATTCATTATACTATAATAAATAGCCAAGAGGCTGAATCAGAAGTGAGAATGCACATTATGTGCATCTATCAGAGGACTTTAGTAAAGGATTCGGGTATAAGTGACAAAAAGAGACCTAAAATGGGTCTCTTTTGCTCTTATATGACAA
>NZ_JACD01000091.1:0-5447 GCF_000517825.1 Prevotella sp. ICM33 | reverse complement strand
GACCTCAAAAGGGCACCTTTTGCAAGCCAATTAGGCATCTTTTAGAAGCCAAAAGAGCATGTATTGGTTTTGAACTATACGAAAATAGTTTACAACTTTCAACTAATGAGGGAATAAGTTGTTTGTATAAGACAGATAGACATCGAACCTAATTACGTTTATCGTGTAATTTATCCCCCGTTCTAAAACCCTCTAATTGGGGCTAAGCATACTGGTGTTGGGTGATAGTTGTTGGGTGTTGAGCCTTTATAAAACTATCTTATTGGAGGAAATCATACCATGTATGTGGATTTAACTCATTCTATTAACAATCTAAGGATTTAACGGAGAAACCAAAAATCCCACCAACTTCGCAGTTGGTGGGACCCATTCAAGTATATATGAAGCTATAGAAAAGCGATTAGCTTTTGTTATCTTTCGCGCAGGCCATTTACTGCTCCAGCACTATTCTTTGCATAGTCGTTCGCCTTAGCAGCACCAAAGGAAGCCTTGCTTGAAGCTCTTGTCAACGCATTTTGAGCCTTTGCACTTGCTGGTCTCTGACGAGCAAGGTCGAAACGCATAACATCTGTTGTGTTTGTACTGCGTGCTACACCATAGAAGGTGTCATAACCCTTTGTCTTATCATATCCTAAGTGGAACCCATCATTAGTAGCATTGATGTCAAGATTGAAGATAGTTCCAGTCTTTGTGTACTTTATTTCAATGTTTCCATTATCCAAAACTTTCCAAGAGAATGCCAATGTCTGTGTGTTACCTTGTGCATCAGTATCTACCTCAACACCATTACCTTGAAGTGAATTAGCAGAAGATTTATACTGGAAGAACTTCATGTTAGCTCTAAAACTATTGCTCTTACGCTGATGTGTTGCATCATCCGTGTACTCAACAGTCATATTACCATCCCACTCACCGGTAAGTGTCTGTGCTTCTTCAACCAGTTTATTTACTTGTCCGTTCTCCTCCTGACGATAGTTATTATTCCAATTATAACTACTGTTATTACCTACAGCATCCATAAAGGCGTAGAACTCTGAGGTTGTTGCTTCTGGGTAATAATAATAGAACCAGTTGTAAGCTGTATAATAACTTGAGCCACTTGGGTATTCACGCAGGTAGTTTCGTACCGCATCACTTACCAAATCATTATAGTAATAGTTATTATCTCCCCAAGGATCATCGTCACAGCTTGTCAATGCCAATGGACTCGCAACTATTGCAAGTGCCATGAAAAATTTTGAAATTCGTCTCATACTCATATCCTATTTAATTCTTATTCTTTGTTTATTTACTGATGCAAAAATAGTGAAATTATAAGATGTTTATCAAGTAAATACACTATTTGAAGATAGGGAAATCCCTATTAGAGAAGATTCCACTCCATATCATCAACCCGAATAAAGAATCTCCAATAATCTATTATGAATTAAATCGATTACTAAAAAACTCCTAAACAATGAAGGAGGAAACAAATAAAATTCGTACATTTGCAACACACAAATAAGTAAACTATATAAAGAGAAGATAAGAAACAGAAATGAGAACAGTTTATGAATTCTCTGTCAAAGACAGAAAAGGTAAGGCATTTTCACTGAAAGAGTTTTCTAATGAGGTGCTACTGATTGTAAACACAGCTACAAAATGTGGCTTCACACCAACTTACGAGGAGTTGGAGGCACTCTATGAGAAGTACCATGCACAAGGATTTGAAGTACTTGATTTCCCTTGCAACCAGTTTGGACAGCAGGCACCAGGTACAGACGAAAGTATCCATGAGTTCTGCAAACTTACATACGGCACAAAATTCCCACGCTTCAAGAAGGTAAAGGTGAACGGTGAAGACGCTGACCCACTCTTCAAGTTCCTCAAGGAGCAGAAGGGCTTTGCTGGTTGGGATGAGTCACACAAGCTCTACCCTATCCTCGACAAGATGCTTTCTGAGGCTGATCCAAACTATAAGGAGAATCCAGATATTAAGTGGAACTTCACCAAGTTCCTTATTAATAAGAAGGGACAGGTCGTTGCTCGCTTTGAACCAACAGAGAGCATTGAGAATATCGCAAAGCAGATTGAAGAATTATTGTAGGATAAAGACTTGCAATTAGCTCTTTCCTAATAAGGATAAAAGCTATTTGTAAAATTACATATAACAAAACGATAAAAGGCAAAGAGCTTAGTTCTCTTTGCCTTTTATTATTTATCATACTTATTGCTATCCAGTAAACATAAGCCTACTTACTTCATATTTTGGATTTACTTGTAGCAGATATGGGGTTTCCTAATGTTTGTTTGCCTTTACTATCGTAAGATATTGCAAGGTAATTAGCACTCAGCACCAATGGTGCTAAGCAACAACACAATGCGTGCTGAGCAACAACACATAAGTTAAATATGCAATATAAGTTTTAAGCTTACTTCATTTCGCAATCCAACCCCTGCTTTCTTGCAGGAAGAAAGAAGCATGCTAAGAATGTTATCAATCCATTCAACATCAACAATTCATAGCCAAATTTGTAACCAGTAGTTTTCGAAACAATTGTGTCTAAAGCAAAGCAAAGAAGCGGACTGGCTACTGCTATATATGGAGTCAACCGATCATTCACCACACGTTTAGTGCATAAACCAAACGCAAAAAGACCTAAGAGTGGACCATATGTATAAGAAGCTATCGTGTAAATTGCATCTATCAAACTCGTTGAGTTGACATAACGGAAGATAAGGATAAACAAAATAAACACAATAGACACGCCTATATGTGCCTGTTTGCGTAACTTTTCATCCTTTGGACGACCACAGATGTCTACACAATAAGTTGTTGTTAAGGCGGTTAAGGCAGAGTCTGCACTGGAGAAGCACGCTGCTACAATACCGATTGTAAAAAGAATAACAACCAATGTACCTAATTGTCCACCTGCAACAGCCTGTAACATAAGATTGTCTGGCTCGTCAGGCAAGGATTGCCCGATACTATTGAAATACATCATTATCAGTACACCCAAGGACAAAAAGAGTAAATTGGCAGGTACAAAGGCAAAACCATAGGTACACATATCCTTCTGTGCTTCACGCAAAGTCTTACAAGTAAGATTCTTTTGCATCATGTCTTGGTCCAGTCCTGTCATAACAATAACAATAAAGATACCGCTAAGAAACTGTTTCCAAAAGTTCTGTTTTGATACCCAGTCATCGAATACAAATATATGAGAATGACTGTCATTGGCTATCGCTTGAGCTGCTTCCGGAAGCGACATGCCTAATGTTTCGACCACCTTATATATAATAAGAATGAGGGCAAGCAGCATACAAAGGGTCTGAAAGGTGTCTGTCAAGACCAGTGTACGTATTCCTCCCCTACGCGTGTAGAGCCAAATAAGTGCCACAAGAGCCACAACGGTAATGGGGAAAGGTATGCCGTAGGCATCTAAGACGAAACGTTGAAGTATCATACAAACAACATAGAAGCGCACTGCCGCACCTGTCATCTTAGACAATAGAAAAAATGAAGCACCAGTCTTATAGCTATAATTGCCTAAACGTGTTTGTAGATAAGAGTAGATAGTTGTCAACTTTAGGCGATAATAAACTGGAAGTAACAGATATGCAACAGCAAAATAACCTAACACAAAACCTAAACATGTCTGCATATAGGTCATATCGCTCAACATTACCATTCCCGGAACGCTAACGAAGGTAACGCCAGAAATACTGGCACCAATCATTCCGAAGGCAACAAGATACCAAGGTGACTGACGGTTTGCACAAAAGAAAGCATCGTTGTCTGCTTTATGTCCCGTTATTCTACTTATTAACAATAAGATGCAAAAATATGCAAGAATAGTAGCGATTATTATCATAATGGCAGCAAAATTACTAAAAATATTATCATTTCATGCAATTAAGAAATCTTATTTTGTAACTTTGTGAGACATCATCTTTCAATAAACATTCATCCATTGTATAATTGAGTAAGAGTATGGCACAACAGAAAAGATTTATACTTGACGAGAAAGATATCCCTACACAGTGGTATAATATTCAGGCAGACATGCCCACTAAGCCCCTTCCTCCACTTCATCCGGCTACACGTAAGCCAATGACAGCAGAGGATCTTTCTGAAATTTTCAGTAAGGAATGTGCAAAACAAGAACTTGATTGTGAGCATGCTTGGATTGATATTCCCGAAGAAGTGTTGGAGATGTATAAGTATTATCGCTCCACACCTCTTGTCCGTGCGTATGCTTTGGAGAAAACATTAGACACACCAGCACATATCTATTTCAAGAATGAAAGTGTAAATCCACTTGGCTCACATAAGGTTAATTCTGCCATCCCTCAGTGTTACTATTGCAAGAAGGAAGGTGTAACGAATGTCACGACAGAGACTGGTGCGGGTCAATGGGGCGCTGCACTATCCTACGCTGCAAAGGTATATGGTCTTGAAGCAGCGGTTTATCAGGTAAAGATTTCTATGCAACAGAAACCTTATCGCTCGCTGATTATGAAGACTTTCGGAGCTATGGTTGAAGGTTCACCTTCAATGTCTACACGTGCAGGAAAGGACATCGTTACACGCGACCCAACACATCCTGGTTCGTTGGGAACAGCAATCTCAGAGGCTATAGAACTGGCAAAAACTACACCTAACTGTAAGTACACTTTAGGTTCAGTACTCAATCACGTTGCATTGCACCAAACCATTATTGGCTTGGAGGCTGAGAAGCAAATGGAAATGGCCGGGGAATATCCTGATAAAGTCATTGCTTGCTTTGGTGGTGGTAGTAATTTCGGTGGTATTGCATTCCCATTTATGCGCCACAATATCCTTGAAGGAAAGAATACAGAGTTTATCGCAGCAGAGCCAAATAGCTGTCCAAAACTGACACGTGGCAGGTTTGAATACGACTTCGGTGACGAAGCGGGTTACACGCCTTTGCTACCAATGTTCACACTTGGCCATGATTTCAAACCAGCCAATATCCATGCAGGTGGTTTACGCTATCATGGTGCTGGTGTCATCGTGAGTCAATTGCTCAAAGACGGATACATGTGTGGAATGGACATACCACAGTTAGAAAGCTTTGAGGCAGGTATCCTCTTCTCTCGCACAGAAGGAATTATACCCGCACCAGAGAGTTGTCATGCCATTGCAGCTGCTATTCGAGAAGCAAAGAAGGCAAAGGAAACAGGAAAAGAAGATGTTATTCTCTTCTGTCTTTCTGGTCATGGGCTCATTGACATGACGGCTTATGACACTTATATCAATGGTGATTTGAGAAACTATACACTCTCTGATGACGAGATAGAGAAGAACCTTGGGACTGTTCCGAAGGTATAGTTAAGGTTCTTCTTTTAAATGCGTAGATTGTTAATAGTATGAGATTAATCCACATACATGGTATGATTTCCTCCAATAAGATTGTTTTATAAAGGCTCAACACCCAACAACC